>QLUB01000131.1 GCA_018725205.1 candidate division NPL-UPA2 bacterium | reverse complement strand
GCCAAGGCGTCGCGGTGCTGCAGGGCTTCTGCTTTGGCATCGACTACTTCGGGCGTGTTTGGCATAAACACATAACCTCCTCGGCTCGGGTTGATTATCTCACACGTACCCCGCGAGTTATGCAGAGCAGTGCGCTGGTAGACAACGACATTACGACGCAATTTGGCATTGTAATTAGAACGTCGAAAAGGGCTGGATGAGTGGTATAATCGGCAGGGTGATGTGAATGAAGGTTGTTTCGCTGGCGAGCTCGAGCACTTACGGCAACGCCTACCTGATTGGCTGGGGTTCTACATATGTATTGGTTGACTGCGGCGTGCCGCTTAGGCGTTTGGAGTCTAGCCTAGTTAGTCTGGGAGTGTCGCCGCAGAGCCTCGCCGGAATTCTCGTGTCGCATGAACACAGCGACCACGTTAAAGCTCTGCAGCTTAAGACACCATTCTCGACGAAGTACAACATCCCGGTGTTCGCGCCGCGCGAGTTGTTCTCTGCAGGGTGTGGCGGTCTCGGCGCGATACGTGGTCATGTCCTTGCGGCAGGCTCCACAGTCCAGATTAGGGGCCTTACCGTTAGTGCCTACGGCAAGTCACATGATGCAGTGAGGCCCCTATTGTTTCGCCTTACCGCCCCGAATGGTGTCGCCGCAGCGGTAGTGACAGACCTTGGCGAAGTTACGGAGGAAGTATATCGCGGCGCACACAACGCCGACTACCTAGTTTTTGAGAGCAACCATGACGTACAGATGGAACTAGACTCAGGCCGTCCGCAAAAGCTCATCCGCCGTGTCCTCGGGCGCTTTGGCCACTTGTCTAATGCCGAGGCTGGGACAGCCTTAAAGGAACTGGTGGGTGAACGCACGCAGGGCATCATGCTAGCGCACCTTAGTCTAGACTGCAACACGCCCCACCTAGCGGTGAAGACCGTTACCCCTTATTTAAGGCGTGCGGGGTTTAGCGGACTGCTGTCTGTAGCGCAAGCGGGCGCGCCTACCGTGCTTTCAGGCGGAATGCCAGATGCGGGCCATCAGCGCTATGCCGCGCTCGATGCGTTCGGGGAAAGTGCCCGCAATACTAATACGTAAGAAGTTGCGATATTCTTGTCGCGCCACTGAAAAATCGTCGCCCGGAGAAAAAAGGACGCCTTGTGTTGCAGTGAGCTTCAGCAAGTCGCTAGCACGTGAGCCGTCTGGTAATCCTACCCAGCAGTTCATGCCGCCGCGCAGGGGGTGAAAGACGGCTGCACCTTGCCAGTGGCGTTTTAGCGCGTTATAGAGGACTGAGGCTCGCTCGCGGTAGATGCTCCGTAGGAGGGCTTGGTGTTTGTCCCAGTGGCCGCTCCTCAAGTACAGGTCCAGAGCACGTTGGGTAAGGCCGGAACTACCGATGTCGACGGCCTTTTTTGCATTACGGACATGCGACATCAGCTGGGGCGGCACCACTATGAAACCGAGACGGAGTCCGGGCATAAACATCTTAGAGAAGCTCTTGACGAACAGAACCCTATCCGGCGCTTCCTGCCACAAAAGAGGCGGCCTAGTCGGCGTGTAATACAGCTCCGAGATATGGTCATCCTCGATGATGTAGAAGTCCCGCTCTCGAGCTAACTGGACAAGCTTCTTACGGATGTCCGCGCCGTACACAGCGCCGGTTGGGTTATGGTAGTTAGGGATGGTGTAGACTAAGCGGGGAGCATGGCGCAAAGCTTGCTGTAGCGGCGCTAGTCTTAGGCCCGTTTGACCGATAGGAACGCCCACCACGCGGGCCCCCACCGCTTGAAAGGCTTGCATTGCTCCGGGATAACAGGGGCTCTCCACTACAGCCAGTGCGCCAGGTGCGAGCAGCAATTGAGCCAAGAGAAAGATGGCCTGCTGTGCACCCGAAGTTATGTGAACGTGCTCAGAATTTACCGTAAGCCCTTGTTGCGCTAGATAAGCGGCAATACTATGCCTAAGTGGGCCGTATCCCTGCAGTTCAGGGTAGGCGAAGGCTTGGCCGCGGTCTCTGTCAAGCACTGTGTTGAAGGCAGCCTTAAACTCATCCACTGGGAAAAACTCTGGCGAAGGCGTGCCTGAGGTGAAGTCGATGTCTACTTGTTCTGCCTCTGCGGGCACGGGGGGGACCGCAGGCTTAGGAGCAAGGTAAGTGCCGCTCCCTTCCCGGCAGTAAACCAGGCCTTCTTGCTCGAGTACCCGCAAAGCCGCTACTACCGTGGAGGGATTCAGGCAGTGCTCACGCGCAAGCGCACGCACTGACGGTAGCCGAGTATGCGCGGGGTGTGAGCTAGCCTCGCGCTTCAACTGCTCAGCTAGGGACTGATAGAGAGGTTTGTTTCGGGATAGGTCTAGGCTCGCCACTTCGAGTTCCTCCTTGACAATTACGCAAGTACTACTATAATTTTGGCGACGGAGTAGCTCATACAGTTCTAACTGTATCGATACACCGAATAGATGTCAAGGAGTTGTGCGTCAAATGCGGACAGGTCTAAACCGTGGGTTAGCCGAGATGCTCAAGGGCGGAGTAATTATGGATGTCGTAAACGCTGAGCATGCGCTCATTGCGGAGGCGGCGGGGGCTGTCGCCGTGATGGCACTTGAACGCGTCCCGGCTGACATTCGCAAGCAGGGCGGGGTAGCGCGCATGAGCGACCCGGAGCTCATTATTGCCATTAAGGAAGCCGTGAGTATTCCTGTTATGGCCAAAGTGCGCATCGGACACTTCGTGGAAGCGCAGATTCTCCAAGCGCTGCGCATTGACTTTATTGATGAGAGCGAAGTGCTGACCCCAGCAGACGATCAGTACCATATCGACAAGCACCGTTTTGCCATTCCCTTCGTCTGCGGGGCGCGCAACTTAGGCGAGGCGCTGCGCCGTATCGGCGAGGGGGCAGCTATGGTGCGCACTAAGGGCGAGGCCGGGACGGGCAACGTGGTGGAGGCAGTACGCCATATGCGGGCCGTGCAAAGCGAGATACGCCGGGTAATGATGGCCCCCGATGAAGAACTGATGACGATAGCCAAGGAGCTTGGCGCACCTTTTCCCCTAGTGCAAGAGGTCAAGAAGTTAGGCGCACTTCCCGTTGTAAACTTTGCCGCAGGTGGTATCGCCACGCCAGCTGATGCCGCGCTGATGATGCAGCTAGGTTGTGATGGGGTATTCGTTGGGTCAGGTATCTTTAAGTCGGCAGACCCCGCGCGTCGTGCGGCAGCGATTGTGCAGGCTACGACGCACTTTAAGGACGCAGAGCGGCTAGCGCACATATCGCGTGGCTTAGGCGAGGCCATGCCTGGGCTTGAAATTGCTGGGCTCACAGCCACCTACGCCCAGAGGGGACACTAGTGCGGGTAGGTGTCCTCGCTTTACAGGGAGCGGTAAAGGAACACCTGCGCGCGGTCAGGCGGCTTGGGCATACAGGCGTAGAGGTTCGCCTGCCGGAGCAGCTAGAGGGCCTAGACGCCATTATTCTTCCCGGCGGAGAAAGCACGGCGATGAGGCGCTTGCTCGACAAGGCTGGGCTTTTGCTTCCGCTCCAAGAGTTTGTGCTGAGTAAGCCCACCTTGGGAACCTGTGCCGGGGCGATTCTGTTGGCGAAGCGAATCGAGCCGTCGTTAGAGGCTCCCGTTCTTGGGGTGCTGGATGTGACGGTAGAACGCAACGCCTATGGTTCGCAGCTCGACAGCTTTACCTGCCGGGGTGATGTGGCGGGGTTGCAGGACTTCCCCTTAGTCTTTATCCGGGCACCGCGCTTTGCTGGCCTTGGTCCTAACGTTAGCGTCCTCGCATCGTGCAATGGACAGATTGTGGGCGTGCGCGCCGGTCATACTTGGGCGCTTGCGTTTCACCCCGAACTGACGGAGGACCTGCGCCTGCACGAAATGTTCTTGCGCCCGGAATAAGGAGCCTAGAGATGGGCATAGTATTATCTAGAAGAGACGGGTACCCGTCTCTTTGTCTAAAGGTAATACATTAAATGGCAGGTGGTAGATCATTGACATTGCGGTGCTGATTGATTACGAGAACGTCTACTGGAGCCTTAAGAACACCTACGGATTTTGCCTAGAGCCGGGTATGCTCGTCGATGGGGTGCGCAACTTAGTCGGACGCAAAGGTCATATAGTGCTGATGCTAGCGTATGCGGACTTTGACCACCCCGATTTTAAGGGTAGAACGGACGACAAGCAGAGACCTCAAACAGTTTGCCGACTCATTTTCGTCCGTCGAGGGCATTCTCTAAGAACGGTGGGGACGTGAATTTTTGTTTTGGCTAGACGTAGGAGTGACGGGTAGAGCAACAATTAGTTGTTTAAATATATGCCAAAGTATGCTAAAATAGTGACATGAAAAGTACGTATTCTCCACA
>QLUB01000130.1 GCA_018725205.1 candidate division NPL-UPA2 bacterium | reverse complement strand
TCATGCCCATTGCCGCGGTGGAGACGGCCAGGGTCAACGTTCACGCTGGCAAGTACCGTCCCGTGAAGGTTCACCAGCTCAGTGATAGTAACTTCGCTGGCTCCGGTGCGACCATCTGGTATCTGCTTCGCAATCCGGCTGTTCACGCCGCGGTGGTGGCCAGTTTTCTTGACGGTGTGCAGACGCCAACCGTGGAATCGACCGACGCGGACTTCGACCAGCTCGGCATCCAGTTCCGAGGCTACCACGACTTCGGTTGCGACAGGGCCGAATGGTTGGCTGGAATTAAATCACAAGGCGCGGTGTAACCGCGAACAGAAAAGGAGAAAAACGTTATGACGCAAACACCAGTCATTCGGGAAAAGAAAGTTGACGAGCTGACGCTTGATTTCTTGGCTACAAGAAACATGGTTGCTGGGGAAGTGGTGCTAAACGGCACGATTCCGATGGTGGTCTGCCGCGACATTATCTTCGCACAAAACCCGCTGGGCGCGGTGGCCGCTGGCGCTGGCGAGGTCTGGCTGATGCCGCAAGTTGCCGGGGTCTTGGTGGGAGGCAGCGTGGCCTACTGGAACCCTACCGGTAATCCTGTTGGCGGCGTTGCTGGTAGTGGTGCTGTCACAGGAACTCCTACCGCAAACCCGATTGGTACGGTGTCACCGGTTCAGCGGAACGGGACGGGTGCGACGGTGGCGACCGACGTTTACGTCCGCGTGCTACCCGACGTTGCGAAACGGGCAGCGACGATCGCGGGCATCGTTACGGCTGACTCGATTACGGGGTCGGCGCCCACTTTACCTATTCTCGGCATGACTGCTACTCCGACCGGCACCGGCGGTGCGGTCTCCGTGACTGGTGGGACTGGTGGGTCTACTAGCGGTCCAGGTGGTGCGACGGTAATTGCCGGAGGCGCAGGACTGGCTGGTAACTCAGCTGGTGGCTCGCTCACGCTTCGTGGTGGTGCCGGGCAAGGAACCGGGCTAGCTGGCGCCATTGCGATCGGTGACGTCAACACGTCCACGATTACCCTGGGACGGATGCCGCGGATTCCGACTGCTGTAGTGACTGCGGTGGGAACCGTTCAAGGTGATGCCGCCGTGGTGGGTGAGGGATTTACGCTGGTAATCAATGCCGCTGGCCCACAGGGTGTCGTGCTTCCTTCGGCGGTGCCGGGTATGCAGTGCTATATCAAGAATCGTGACAACGCAATTTTGAGGGTGTATCCCAACGTTGCTGACGCAATTAACTTGCTTTCGGTCAATCTTCCGGTCGACTTGGTAGCGAGGGGCGCTCTCAATCTCATAGCTTCCGATGTCACAACCTGGTACACGTTCCCGTTGTTATGAGTAATCTCCTAGTATCGGGCGCGGCGTGGCTTGCAGGTCAGCTACGGAGTCATGCTTCGCTTGGAATTATTTACGTCCGTGGCACGCAGCAAGTCTCGCTCGGCGCGACGGCTGGCACCACCGAGTTCCAGATTGAGGACATGGGGGGACTCCGAATCGAGCACAGCGATCGTGACTTTATTCTCCCGGTCGGTTCACTCGTACTTGGTAATGTGATAACTGAGCCGCGACGGGGAGACAGGGTTTTGGAAGGGGGGCTCACCTACGAGGTAATGGCTCCGGGCAATGTGCAGCCCTACCGATTCGACGCGCATCGGCAATTGCTGAGAGTGCATACGAAGCGAGTGTCATGAGCAGGCACACTGAAATCGCTGACGCGGTAATCAGGGCACTGAATGGTCGCAGCTTCTCGCTTGCCTTTACGGCGGTACGGAAGTCCGTGCCGATGTGGTCGCGGGAGGAGCTGAGCACCTTGCGAGTGATGGTGATCCCGTCGACGTACAGTTCGGAAATTCAAGATAGGGGACGTCGCACCTCGCTGTACAGCGTGGACATTGCTGTTCAGCGAGCAGTCGATCCAGCGAGCTTATCAGCTGTCGATGCGTTGTTGGACTTGCTTGATGAGATCGATAGTTTCCTATCGATGAAACGTCTTCTCGGTTTTCAGGCGGCGATGTGGACGGGAGTTGAAACGGTAGCGGGGGCCGAGGCAATGTATGCTCCGGAGCATTTGGAGGGGCTCCGCGTTTTCACGGGAGTCCTGCGAGTGACTTGGAGGATGGTCGAATGAGAGTCAAGAAGCTCTTCTTCGAGGCAAAGGGGGTTCTTGACGCTGCGAAAAAGACCGAAAAAGCAGTGCTGACGCGATTCGGTGCTTTTGTCTGGCAACGGGCACGAACCAGCCTCTCCGTCCAGCGAGGAGTAGAAACACGCCGCTCAAAGGTTCGCGGCGTGGCCCCGACTGCAAAACGGCGAGGTAAACGAAGTTCCAGGCCAGGCGAGCCACCTACGAGCCATACGAAACTCCTGAAAAGGTTTCTCCGTTTTGCTTACCAACCGGACAGGGGGAGTGTAGTGATCGGGCCGGAATTGATCCGTCGTCCAGTCAAGGGTGTGCCGCGAATTCTGGAAGAGGGGGGATCCGTTCGCAGTCGCGGGCGGACGGTCAAAATTGCTCCCCGACCTTATATGCGCCCGGCTTTCGAGGCCGAGAAGCCGGGGCTGCCTGCTATGTGGCGCGACAGTATACGACGATAACTAGAAGGAGAATGTTCTATGTCATTACAACGAACGGGATTGAATGGACCGTTTTTTTATGGACCGGCCGGAGTCACGGCGACCACGCGGACAATGAATGTGAGCGAGGTCGTTCTGACACTGGGGAAACGAACAGTGGAATGGCTTCGCCGAGGTCAACAGTGGGTTGCGACAAAACCCGTTGCGAGCGAGGCGTCGCTTGACTTCAAGGTGTGGGATCTTACGGGGAGTGGTATTGTCGCCAACCTCCTCGACTCATATTTGCGCGACCGACGGATTGCGTTGTTCGCCACGACGGAGCTCAGTGGCAATGGACTCGATGCCGATTTCTACGTCGTGCAGATGGACCGTGACGAGGGTAATGAGAACCTTGTCCAGTATACGGTAAAGGCTGTTCCGACCGACGAGCAGCGAGTTCCCGTATGGCGTGAGCATACGGCCGTGATAACGACGACAGCAGGGCCAACCACGACGACGTTATCGCCATGACAAACTTTACTGACTCGAAAGACAGTTTGTGGCAGGTGGAGATCACGATCGGGACTCTACGTCGCGTACAGAGGCTGATGAAGCCTCAGTATGGTGAGGTGGACCTGGGAGAACCTCTGGGTGGCACTCCTCCGTTGATGACCCGGTTCGATATGGACATCCGGTTCAAGGTCGACTTGCTTTGGTCGGTCCTGGAACCTCAGCTTGTTGCGGCGGGAATCGACGACCTCGCCTTTGCAGAGAGGCTTACCGGCAGGGCACTATTCGATGCCTCGGAAGCGTTTATGGAGGCATGGTCCGATTTTTTCCGCTGCCTTCGCCGTCTGGACCACGTGGCGGCGATCGAGAAGGAGCAGGAGCAGGTAGCGAAGATCTGGGCGAAGGGCGAGGAGCTGATTCGCAGCGAGGCGCTGCAGGCGTCGTTGGACGAAGATCTGGCGGAACTTGGCGACTCTGTCTTGAACTCGCTGCGATCGCCGGGTGCGAGGACTTCGAGTCCCGCACCCTCCGCGAGTTGATGTGGATGGCCGAGGCACGGGACAGGGCGGCGTGGAGTCGGACCTTCGCCCAAATTGCAGCACTCTACAACGCGTTCCGCGGTAAGAATCAGCCTGCCGTCAACGTGCTTCAGTTTTTCCCCTGGGACAAGGTAAGCAAACAGCGAGCCGAACCCATGACACTGGCTTTGGACAATGTTTTGAAAGAATTGTTCCCAGAGAAGAGGTGATTGGTGGCGGGCAAAGCGGGGGCGATTCGAGCGGGGCGGGCATTCGTCGAGCTGTTCGTGCATGACAGCCCGTTGGCTAAAGGTCTCGATTCTGCTGGCCGTAAGTTGCGAGGCTTTGGAAGCAAGGTTGCGGCGATCGGAGCGGGGGTCACGGGGGCCGGTGTGGCGATCGCGGGACCTCTGATCAGCGCGGCGAAGTTGTTCGCCAGGACCGGCGACGAGTTGGACGAGATGAGCGAACGCACGGGGGCCTCGGTGGAGTTTCTGGCGAAGTTGGGTTATGCCGCCGAAATGGGGGGGACCGTGCCTATGGAGGCTATGGAAACAAGCCTCCGCTTCATGCAACGGGCCGCCTACGGTGCATCTACTGGCGTGAAGTCGCAACAGAGGGCGTTCGATGCACTGGGGGTCTCGGTTACTGATGCCGGTGAAAGACTGACGGCGCTGGGGGCACAAGAGGTGGGTGCAGTTCCCGACGTCGGCGATGCGGCCGAGGCATATGATGCACTGGGGGAGGCAGTTGCTGGGGTTGGCGAAAAACTGACGGCACTGAGTGCGCAAAAGGTGGGCGACATCGGCGACGTGGCACTGAGGGCACCAAAGGTGGGCGACGTCGGCGACGTGGCACTGAGGGTACAAAAGGTGGGC
>QLUB01000013.1 GCA_018725205.1 candidate division NPL-UPA2 bacterium | reverse complement strand
TGCCAAGTGCCATGCGCCATGTGCTATGTGCCATGTGCTATGTGCCATGTGCCATGTGCCATGCGCCATGCGCTATGTGCCATGCGCCATGCGCCAAGTGCCATGTGCTTTCCACTGTGCGCAGTTACCGCACAATCTTAATGTACTCGGCATTTGGGTCCTCTGTGCCGTAAATCTGTGCATCTGCTTCTGTGAGCATGCGCACGTAGTCAATGATCTCTTCCGTCAGAATCTCGCCTGGACAGATGAGAGGGATGCCGGGTGGATAGGCCATCAGCATTTCCGCCACGATTTTGCCCTTGGCCTGCTCTAGGGGCACGCGCTTCGTCTCCGCATAGAAGGCCTCACGCGGTAAATAAGCGAGGGCCGGAAGCGGCGGCAGTTCAATGGGCTGTTCGCGCACGTCTTGCACCGTAAATTTACGCGCAATCTCGCTCAGCGCATGCACTAAGGTACGCACGTTTTCCTTCGTGTCGGCAATACTTACTACGCACAAGACGTTGTACAAGTCAGAGAGGTCCACTTGGAGATGAAACCCTTGCCTTAGGATGCGTTCCATTTCAAAGCCTGACATGCCAAGGGCGCGCACGTTAATACACAGCTTTGTGGGGTCATACTCGTAGCAGCCTGGCTGTCCCACCATGTCGTTGCCGTAGACATACAGGCCGGGTATGCTGTTGTTAATTTCGTAGCGCGCCCAGTTGGCAAGGTTAATGGCGTGTGTCAGCATTTCTTGCCCGCGGAAGAAAACCTGTTTGCGCGCGATATCCAGCGAAGCAAGCAGCGGGTAGCTCGGGCTGGTAGTTTGCGTTAGGTTCAGGGTGGTCTTGGTGTACTGCGGGTCTACTAGGTCACCGCGGGTAAGCAACAGCGAGCTCTGAGTCATGGAGCCTAGGAGCTTATGCGTACTCAGGGCAGCCATATCTGCCTTAGCTTCCATGGCCGACAGGGGGAGACTAGGGTGGAATTTAAGATGTGCTCCGTGCGCTTCGTCAACCAGAACCGGGATCTCGTAGTCTTCAGCAATCTCCACGATGCGCTCTAGTTCTGGCGCCATGCCATAGAATGTAGTGTTGATGACTAAAATGGCTTTGGCATCGGGTTGCTGGCGTAGGGCCTGGCGCACCTCATCGGCGGTAATGGCCATGGCTACGCCGAGGTAATTGTCTACGTAGGGCTGGATGTACACCGGTTCCGCGCCCGTAAGGATCATCGCGGAAATAACGGATTTATGGGCGTTACGCGGCACGATAAACTTGTCTCCCGGACGCAATGTGGACATCAGCATGCAGTGAATGCCTGAAGTTGTGCCGTTACTAAGGAAGTGCGCGTAGTCAGCCCCAAAAGCCTCGGCGGCCAAATCCTGTGCCGCTTTGATTGGCCCGTGTGGCTTGTATATGCTGTCGAGGTCAGGCATGATGGTAAGGTCGATGTTCATGACATTCTTACCCACAAAGCGCGTAAACTCGGGTAGACCCTTGCCGTGCTTGTGGCCAGGGACATGGAAGGAGAGTGTACCTTCACGTACATAGTTGCGCAAAGCGTCAAAAAGAGGTGTGCGGCTCTGCCTGCGCTCGAGTGCGATGTGTGCGCTGTCTCTCTTGTTCCTCAACTCGAGAGCCTCCTGTCGTCCTAATGATGCGATATGTCGCTTAATGTGCCGTAAACTGCCATCCTGCGCGGTGGTTAGCGTTTTGCTCTGTTTTCCGCATGTTTCTCTAACTTTGCGCATACAACGATATATTAAACCTATGGCGAGCAATGTTCAAGTACCACTTGACGGGGGACGGGGGACGGTTGAAGGTTGAAGGTTGAAGGTTGACGGTTGAAGGTTGACGGTTGACGGTTGACGGTTGACGGTTGACGGGGGACGGACGAGTGCCCAGTAGCGGAAAGCGGAAAGCCTCCCCCATCCCTAGCTCACAGTTCCCTGTTCACAAGAGGAGGTGGACGTCCCTTGCGTAGTCCCGAACAGTACCTAGGTTTCCCCGTAGGCGCGGACAGGAGCCTTGCCGATTGGGAGCAAATCACAGGCTATTTTCGCCTGCTCAGCGAAAATAGCCCCCGTTGTAGGGTGATTGAGATTGGCCGGAGTACGGAGGGGCGTCCCTTTCTCTTGGCGACAATTACGTCTAGTGAAAACCATGCTCGGTTAGAGCAAATTCAGCAAGTGCAAAGAGAGCTGGCCGACCCACGTGGGAAGCAGGGCAACGAATTAGCCGAGCTTACGGCGCTAGGTAAGACGATTGTTTTAATGACCAACAGCATCCACGCCACAGAGGTCGGTCCCACGCAAATGAGCCTCGAGCTGGCCTATGAGTTAGTGACGGCGTGTGACGAAGAAACCATGGAAGTGCTAGATAACGCTGTTCTGCTGCTTGTCCCCTGCGCAAACCCGGACGGCTTAGACCTAGTCGTTAATTGGTACCGACAAACGCTTGGCACAGCTTATGAGGGGACGGCGCCTCCACAGCTTTATCACCGCTATGCCGGGCACGACAATAACCGTGACTGGTTTATGTTCACACAACAGGAGACGCGGCTGATGGTAGAGCATATCCATAACACTTGGCACCCGCAAATAGTGCTTGATTGCCATCAGCAAGGCCAAGACGGGCCGCGCATCGTACTGCCCCCCTTTGTGGACCCCTATGACCCCAACGTCGATCCCCTCATCCGCCAAGGGGCGGCGTGGCTAGGGCAAACCATTGCGGCTGAGTTGTCCGCGCACGGGAAGACCGGCGTTATGACTAACGTTACTTATGACGCTTACTCTCCGAGCCGCAACTACCAACACTACCACGGGGGAGTGCGCATTCTGGCCGAGGTGGCGAGCGCGAGACTGGCCACGCCTGTGACGCTAGTCGAGCAACATCTGCGCGGGGGCAGGGGGTATGACCCGCGTATCGCTACATGGAATCAGCCGGAGCCGTGGAGGGGAGGCGAGTGGCGGTTACGCGATATAGTGGAATACTGCAAACTAGCCGGCTTGGCTTGTCTCAGACATGCCGCCAAGTATCGCGGGCTGTGGCTTAAGAACTTTGTCGCGATCGGACAGCGGGCAACTGCTCCAAGGCCTTATACTTATGCCTTTGTCTTGACGCGGCGGCAGCGCGACCCACGCGTCGCGGCTGAGCTTGTCGAGATACTAATGTTTGGCGGTATAGAGGTCCATGCGGCTCTGTTGCCGTTTTCTGCCGACGGCGTGGACTATACGACAGGAACCTATGTTGTGCTAATGCAGCAGCCGTATTCCTCCTTTGCCAAGACGCTACTGGAGAACCAGGGGTATCCGGATGTGCGTCGTTTTTCTGGCGGATTTCTGCGGCAGCCCTACGATATGGCTGCCCACAGCCTTCCCATTCAGATGGGTGTCACCGTCACCGAAATTCGCGCGCCTTTTAAGGCGTCACTGGCTCGTATCAAACAGCCGCCAAGGTTTGTCCCGCATCCGCCTGCAGTATCACTGCACGGACGTTGGCTGTACATTCGCCCTGAACCTAATGGGATGTATACGGCATTGACAAAACTTCTCTTAGCTCAAGTCCCGGTACATCGGCTAATGCACGATTATGAGGAGCCGGCACTACCACCCGGCACGCTGATAGTAAGCGGGGAGGCGCGCGAGTTCGTGATGGAGCTTGCTGCTGACCTGGGACTTAGTGTGGGGGGTTTGCCCTGCGGGGACTTACCGCCGGTTACGACCCTAACTCGATTGCCGCGTGTGGGGGTTTATCAGGGATACGTGCCCAGCCCCGATGAAGGCTTTATGCGTTTTGTGCTCGAGCAATACGGGATACCCTATGCTACGCTTAAAGACCGAGATGTCCGCGCAGGTGGTCTCGCAGAGCGCTTGGACGTTGTGGTAATGCCTAGCGCGAGCGCGAAAAACATCAGCGACGGGTTGATGGCCGGTGTCTATCCGCCGGAGTACTGCGGAGGGCTAGGGATAGCCGGTTCTCTTGCGCTCCGCGAGTTCGCTGAGGGTGGGGGCACCGTGGTTGGGGTCGACCACGCCTGCGATTGGTGTATTGAAGCTCTGCGGCTTAGGGTAACTAACATTGTCGGCTCGTCGCGCGAGGACGAGTTCCTTGTGCCCGGTTCTTTCTTGCGCGTTGCCTTCGATACCAATCATCCGCTCGCCTATGGCATGCCTAAGGAGGAGGCCGTCGTCTTTGTGCGCAGTCCCGCGTTTTCAGTTGAGGAGTCGGCGAGAGTGGTGGGGCGCTACCCATCGGTCAATCCTCTCGTGTGCGGTCTGTTGCATGGGGCAGAGAAGCTGTTTGGACGCGCTGCGCTGCTTGAGTGCGCTGTAAAGAAAGGGCGCGCAGTGCTGATTGGGTTTCGACCGCATCACCGCGCGCAAGCAAGAGGAACGTATAAGGTTTTGCTTAATGCGCTGTTCCGCTAGCGAGTAGCGTACAGCGGAAAGCGGAAAGCCCCCAGCGCCACCAACCCGCGAGTGACCTCGGCGTTGCGCGGCACATTACCCTCTGGTATGCTTAGGCTAGAGATGATGATGGAAAGGAGCAGTCGAACATGGATTATCGCAGGATCTACGTTCAAGCTATTGTCCTTAATGGCCATCATGTGCTTATGGTTAGACCCCTTGGGGGAGTGTGGGCTTTGCCGGGCGGAGACGTGGAGGAGGGCGAGACGCCCGAGGATGCCGTGCGGCGCACTGTAGCCGCACAAACCGGCGCGGATGTAAGAGTTACGCGTCACCTCTCCCGCGAAAAGCGCAACGAAAGTTTGCACCGCATGGTGCTAACGTTCTTAGCCGAGCCGACCTTGCTAAAGTTCGACCTTGTGCTGCGACGCGGCACCTCAGAGGTTGACTGGCGCAGCCTTCGCTCGGAGGAGCTTAAAGAAACTATTTATGAAAAGCACCTCTCAGGTAAGGAGCGGAAGTAGATGCGTACAGCGGAAAGCGGAAAGCGGAAAGCGGAAAGCCTCCCCCGTTCATGGTTCAAGATTCACGATTCAAAGTTCACAAAAGGAGGTCACACATGCCAGACAGTCTCAATTTCATTGACGAAATCCTGCATGACCTAAAAAGCAGCGGGCTTTACAATGACATCAAGGTTATCGAGAGCGCGCAGGGCGCGTGGGTTGTTATTGGCGGGCAGAAGAAGCTCAATCTGTGCTCAAACAACTACTTAAACCTCGCCAACGACCCGCGACTCCGTCAGGCGGCCATGGATGCTATTTCCGAGTTTGGCGTTGGTCCTGCTGCCGTGCGGAGTATTGCCGGGACTATGAGTCTCCACGCCGGGCTTGATAAGCAAGTGGCTGAGTTCAAGCGTGTGGAGGCCGCACTTACGTTGCAGTCAGGCTTTATGGCTAACCTCGCCGTTATTGCCGCTTTAGTCGGTAAGGACGACACCATTGTGTCCGATGAGCTGAATCACGCCAGCATTATTGATGGGGCACGTTTAAGCCGTGCCGAGATTAAGGTCTATAAACATAATGATCCGGACTCACTGGAGTCAGTGCTTAAGGGCGTTAACACTGGGCGGGTGCTGGTCATCACCGACGGTGTCTTTAGCATGGACGGGGACATTGCCAAACTGCCCCAAATTGTGGCCATCGCTAAACGCTACGGCGCCATGACTATGGTCGACGATGCCCACGGCGAAGGTGTGCTGGGAGAGAACGGACGAGGTATTGTCGATCACTTCCACCTGCACGGTCAAGTAGACGTGGAAGTAGGCACTTTTTCTAAGGCTATAGGGACTATTGGCGGCTTTGCTGCCGGGAGCGCTAGGCTGATTGAGTATCTCAAGCAGCGCGCGCGTCCCTTCTTGTTTAGCTCGGCGCTTACGCCGCCTGATGTGGCAGCTACGGCGAAGGCCATTGAAATTCTTACGGCGAGCGGCGAACCTGTAGAGCGATTGTGGGGTAATGCTCGCTACTTCAAAACCGGCATGAGCAGCTTAGGTTTTGACATTGGGAAAAGCGAGACACCTATCACACCGGTAATGCTTGGCGAAGCTGAGGTAGCAGGCGAGATGAGCCGTCGCCTGTTCCAAAGGGGTGTGTTTGCCACTAAGATTGGCTTCCCGACGGTGGCCAAGGGAAAGGCGCGCATTCGTGCCATGATATCGGCCTCACACACTAGGGACGACCTCGATTTTGCCCTCGAAGCCTTTGCGGCAGTAGCGAAAGAAATGGGAGTCATTCAATAAGATGCGCACAGGCGGGCTGACGAAGATATACGCGAAAGACCTAGTGGTTGGGGCGCAGGTGAAGAGCCACTTCTTTGTGATTGAAAAAAGGCTTGTTAACTACAACAAGAACGGGGTGCCCGCGTGCGGCATGGTGTTGTCGCTGGGTGACCGTACCGGCAGGGTGTCGGCCGTGGCTTGGAACGAGGCGCTTACGAGCGACAACTCCTATCGCAAAGACGACATTGTGTTGGTGTCGGGGCGAGTCCAGGATTACCGCGGAGACAAGCAAATTTACATCGAAGAAATAACGCGCGCGAAACTTACGGAAATTGACGCCTCGGATTTTTCTACGCCACCCCCGCGTCCCTTAGCCGATATGTGGGGTGAGCTTCTGGTAACAATGGCCAGCATTGAAACGCCCTGCTTACGGGAGCTGCTGGACTTACATTTCTCCCTGCCTGAGGTACGGCATACCTTTCAGCAGGCGCCGGCAGGCCGCGACGTACACCACGCTTTTGTGGGTGGACTCCTTATGCATACGCTAGAAGTCATAGCTTACGTCGAGCGCATGGTACAGGTGCAGGGCACGCGTCTTAACCGCGACCTTTTAATTGTGGGGGCCATCCTTCACGATGCGGCCAAAACAGAGGAGTATGAGCCGCGGGCGTTTGGCTTTGAAGTTACAGACAGAGGCAAGCTCATCGGCCATGTTGTGCTGGGAGCGGAGTTGGTTGGCAATCTGACCGAGCGAATTCCGGCTTTCCCGCAAGCTTTGCGAGATGAGCTGAAACACCTCGTCCTTAGCCATCATGGCCAGCGGGAATGGGGTTCACCCGAGGAACCGAAAACTGCTAATGCCGTGGCGCTGCACCTAGCCGACTATACCAGTAGCCGACTGGCCCAGGTCGAGAAGATTATTGCCGAAACTGTATCCCTCGGTGAGCGCTGGTCAGCTTGGGACAAACGTCTGGAGCGCAGTATTTTGGCGGATGTTTGGGAGGGTGGCGGCGGTGAAGCGTAGCGTATCCCTCTTACTGGTGCTGCTCGTGGCAGTTGTGGCTTGGTTCCTTGCTCGACCAGGCGGCGGAGACGATCTTAAAACGGCCATGCCCTTTACGGAGTTTCAGCAGGCGACTGCGGAGCGTGTGCCTGTTTTCGTTATGTTCACTTCCGATACGTGACGCTCCTGTGTAGTAATGTATCCCGCGGTGCGGGAGCTTAAAGCCGAGTTCGGCAGGCGAGTCACTTTTATTGTCGCGGACATTAGGGTAGATGAAACCATAGAGCTAGGGCGTCGCTTTAATCTGCGGGCGATCCCCCACTTTGTTATGATCGATGCAAACGGACGGGAACACCACGCGGTCGGCAGCATGTCTCAGCAGGAACTGCGGCGCTTGCTTGTTCGAGGGATGGCCCCGTGATAACGCTTGAGTCGCTGCAAAGTATACTCGTCGGGCATCTTGGCTTTGCGCTACTGGCTTCATTTGCCGCCGGGGTCTTAACGAGCCTTTCCCCCTGCATTATCGCCATGATGCCTTTGGTTTTGGGATATGTAGGCGTCAGTGGGAGCATTAAGACACGGCGCAGTCTTTTTCTGGTGTTGAGCCTAGTACTGGGACTTTCTACGGCGTTTACGGCACTGGGTCTTATGGCGGCTCTCCTAGGCGGCATAATTGGCATCACGTCCAATATCGCCCCTGTGCTGCTTGGGGTTGTTTTACTGGTCATGGGACTTAGCTTAATGCAGCTGATTCATCTACCTGCGAAAAGTATCGCTAAGATGCCCGTACGGGCACATGGCTTCTTTGGGGCCTTCTTGGTGGGACTGGCGTTTGGGCTCGCAGCTTCACCCTGCGCGGGCCCGGTGCTTGGGATTATCGTCGGCGTTGCTGCGGCCTCCGGGCGAATTTTCACAGGTGGGTTATTGTTGTTTGCCTTTGGCTTGGGTCAGGGCGTGCCTTTGCTCGTCGTGGGAAGTGTAGCCGGGGCCCTGCGAACTTGGCGGGGCTTAAGCAGATACTGGGACTTTGGAGCATATGTTGCGGGTCTGTTGTTTGTTGGCGTAGGCCTGTACCTAATCTTTCGTAGCCTCTAAAGGCTCACGGTTCAGGCCGGACCTGCGTACACTGAGGTAAAGTGTGCGTTAGGGGAGAGCAGGGTGAAAGTACTGTATGTGCTGCCGCCAGACGTTTCCAGCATTGAGGTGGACGAGTCACGCCTACATGTCTTTAGGGTGGTAGCTCTCCTTTCTAGGCAGGGGAGTGTGCCGGAAGTAGTAGGACCCCATGCCGGACACTATATCCGCCAATTTGCGGATACGAACGCCTGGACAAACGGGCTTGGCGCGGCAGTGTCAAATCTCAGTCAACGCCAGACAATGGCCCGGGCTAGTCTTTTGCGGAGCCGTGCGTTTACATGGGAGCGCGCAGCGCGGGACTTCCTCGCTCTTTACTCGCGCAGGCATCTTTCTCTTGGTTAAGAGGCTGCTCTGTGCTAGAATAAGCACGGAAAAGGTTTAGCTAACCGAGGCAGGGGATTGTAAATGAAAGATGTCTTTAAGCTTAGCGTAACGCTCGCTTTAATCTGTGCCATAGCGGGGGCCGCCTTAGCCGCTACCTACTCCGTTACTAGCACGGTCATCTCGGAGCGGAAACAAGCGGAACTACAGCGCGCACTAGGCGAGCTTTTGCCCGCGGCTGATAAGTTCGAGGAAACGTCACGCGATGGCATTACCTATTTTCTCGCCACTAAGGATGGGAGGCTTATAGGTGCGATAATGCAGAGTGCCGGTAGCGGCTATGCAGGTCCCATTAATTTGGTGGTAGCAGTGGATATGGCGGGCGCTGTACAGGGCGTGCGCATTACCGGACACCGTGAGACGCCGGGGATTGGCGATAGGGTGACGGCATCTGCTTTTCTCGGTCAGTTTGCCGGGAAAACCGCGCGCGACCCGCTGGCTGTGGGGGGCGATGTACAGGTCATTTCCGGCGCAACTCTGTCGGTGCGTGGTGTGACAACTGGGGTTAGAAATGCGTTAGCCTTGTTTCAGCAGCACGTACTGGGAGGGGCTGCGCCTGTCCCTGTAGACAGGTTTACGCGCGACCTCGCCACTATTCCTGACGGCGAGTATCCGGGCGAAGGGCGCGGTTTGTTGGGCCCCATTAAAGTGTCCGTCACGGTCAAATCCGGCAGGGTGGAAAACGTACGAATATTGGCTCACCAGGATACGCCGGAGTACGCCAATGCAGCGTTTGTGGAGCTTACGCGGGCAGTCATCAGAGAACAGGACCCTGAGGTTGATGCCGTTTCGGGCGCTACCGGATCAAGCGAAGGGTTTGTGCAAGCGGTGATCGATGCTCTAGAAAAGGCACCAAGCAAGTAAGTTCGTGGTGCGAGCACAAAGTGAGACTATAGGGCTGCCGTCATGCTGGTGGTAGCTCTTATGTTTGTGGGGGGTAAGTAATGTCGCGGTATATGCGCCTATTTGGATGGACTTTCGCCTTGTTTTTGCTCTGGATGTTGTTTGCCCAAAGCTTTGACATTCAGTCGTTGATTACGGGTTGGCTGGTGGCGGGTTTAATTACGTTTTTTAATCGGGACCTGTTGCTCAGCTTCGCCAATGACTTGCATGTCAGCCGCAGCAACCTCTCTGCGTGGGTAAAATACACTGGCTTTTTAATCATTGATGTGTTTAAGGCTTCTGTACAAGTGGCCGAACTCGCCTTTGCCCGCCGCCTAGCCTTAAACCCGCAGTTTGTAGCGCACGAGAGTAAGCTTAAGGAGCCAATGATGCGCGTCTTTCTCGCTAACAGCATTACGCTAACGCCCGGCACCATCTCTGTTGAGGCCCCGGCGCAAGGAGACTTTGTAGTACATGCCCTTACGGACGGTGCCGCAGCCGGACTGACGGGTTGGCATATCGAGAATTTGCTGGCTGAGATTGAGAGGCGACACTAATGGAACGGACGGCGCTCTTAGTTACATGTTTGGGACTTATGCTCTTGACGTTTGCGTCTTTGTACCGGGCAATTGTAGGCCCGACGCCGGCGGACAGGGTTGTGGCGATTAACGTAATTGGCACGAAGACCGTGGTTGTCTTGATGCTAATTGGCTATATCTTTCAGGAAGTCCCGTACTACTTAGATGTGGCAATGGTGTACGCACTGATTAGCTTCCTGTTAACGATTGGGGTGGCGCGGTATATTGAGCGGGGCACAATAGTATGAGAGGGATGAACCGATGATTGCGACTGTGATCGGCATAGCCTTTTTGCTCGGAGGCCTGTTCTTTTTCACCGCGGGCACTGTCGGCCTGTTGCGCTTTCCGGACGCTCTCACCCGCATGCATGCCACGACGAAGTGTGATACCTTAGGCGCTGGGATGGTGTTGGTCGGGATAATGTTTTTTGAGGGCGGCAGCATGTATCTAGTGCTTAAGGTTATTTTGCTCATCGTCTTTTTGTGGGTTACCACGCCAGCCGCCGCACATTACATTGCGCGAGCCGTCTACCGTACGCAGGGGAGGGACAAGCATGCTGGCGGCAATTAACCTCCTTTTGTTATTGTTTCTCGTGGTCTGCGCAATAGTCGTGGCGCGTACTAAGGATCTGCTCAGCGCCACGATTATTTTCAGTGCCTACAGCATGGTTATGTCGATCATCTGGCAGCAGCTTCATTCCCCAGACGTCGCCATTACCGAGGCAGCTATTGGCGCGGGCGCGACTTCGCTGTTGTTTCTCGCTGCCATCAGCCGTACGGGGAGGCATGAAGAATGAGAAAGACCTTGACCACAGCCGTCTTGCTCGGTCTTCTGGTGCTACTAACGCTGATGGTCGTGGAAATGCCGTTGTATGGAGACCCTAATGCTCCTGCTCACCAAGGCATTATGCAGAAGTACTTGGACGATAGCGCACGTGATACCGGTGCCATTAACACCATCGCCGCCATCATCATTGATTACCGCGCTTACGATACCTTAGGTGAGGCTACGGTGTTGTTTGTGGCCGTCATCGCTGTGACGGCAGCGCTCTATGGAGGCTATGAACATGCATGACATGATTCTTGAGATGCTTGGCCGGGTTCTTATCCCCGCGACGCAGCTTTTTGGGGCTTACATTCTCTTTCATGGCCACTTGTCCCCCGGCGGAGGCTTCTCCGGCGGCACAATTATTGGCGCGAGCTTTATATTTTACAGTCTTGTGTATCGGTTTTCCGCCAAGAAGCACCGTCTCAGGCACGAAACTTCGCTTTGGTTTGAGATTGGCGGCGCACTGATTTATGTGGGAGCGGGTCTTGTCGGCATCTTGTTTGGACGGCATTTCCTTACTAATCAGGGGGTGTTCCCGATTGGCGAGCCGGGTCGGATATGGAGCAGCGGCATGATCTTACTTGTGACGCTAGGTATTGGTGCTAAAGTCGCGGGCACCGTGTTTAAGCTGTTCCAAGAACTGTTGGAAGGAGGCGCAGAACAGGATGGCCATCATTGAGCGCCTGTACACGAACATCTACTATTTGGTATCCGTAGTTCTCTTCATTATTGGCTTTCATACTATGCTTACGCACAACAACCTGTTAAAGAAGATAATGGGCATGAATATTATGGATACATCGCTCTTCCTGTTCTTTGTCGCCATTGGTTATATACGCGGCGGTCAAGCACCTATTCTCCGAGAGGGCGTCATGCAGTACGTTAACCCCGTGCCTTCGGCGCTTATTCTTACAGGCATAGTTATTTCTGTAAGTTTCACCGCTTTTGCTTTAGCGCTGGTCGTGCTCCTACACAAGCACTACGGCACGATTGACGCCGACAAAATTATTGCCCTAAGAAGTAAACGACATGCCTAGCCTAATACATGCACCAGTCCTCATAGTGGCTGTTTTGCTCTTAGCTGCTTTTGTTACCCCGCTCATTGGGAAACGCCCAGCTACAGTCAACGCGGTTTTCCTAGGCGCAGGGCTAGTGGCCTTTGTTTTGTCTCTCAGCATGACGGTGCGGGTGTTGGCGCAAGGCACGCTTAGCTATCCTGTAGGTGGGTGGCCGGCGCCCTATGGTATAGTGGTTTTGGTTGACGTGTTTGCCGCCTACTCTTCTCTCGTCTTGGCTACCGTCGCCTTAATTATCTTTTGGTTTGCGGCCTTCGGCCCGCGCGAGGTAAGGCATAACGGCGCATACTTTACGCTGATTCTGTTGCTCACTGCCGCAATGCAGGGCATGGTCATGGCGGGGGACTTGTTTAACCTGTTTGTGTTTATCGAGATTAGCTCGCTCGCGGCGATAGCCATCATCGCCATTAAGGGCACCAAAGAGAGCGTAGAAGCGAGTTTCCGCTATCTTGTCCTTAGCGCCCTGGGGTCAGGGGGGTTGCTGTTTGGCATTGCCTTGATTTTTATGATCACCGGGCATCTCAATATGGATTACATCCGTACGACGCTTACGGTGACGGCGGAGCAGTATCCTTTAAACCTCTTGACATCGATAGGCTTAATGGGTGTAGGCTTTGGAGTCAAGGCGGCGCTCTTTCCCATGCACGTGTGGCTTCCGGACGCACACTCTAATGCCCCAACTGCTTCTAGTGCTCTTCTTAGCGGATTGGTTGTTAAGGTTTACATTATCGCCCTCATGCGTATTACCTACTTAGCATTAGGTCTGGAAATCTTTGAGCTGTTACCAATACGTCACCTCTTTTTGGCGCTGTCAACAGGCGCGCTGATAGTCGGCTCAGTCTTTGCCATGGTGCAGGATAATGTCAAGCGCCTGCTGGCCTTTTCCACCGTCGCGCAAGTGGGGTATATCTTCCTTGGGTTTGGGTTGTTCAGCCAGCGCGCTATTGAGGGCGGAGTGCTCCACATCCTTAATCACGCCGTGATGAAGTCTTTATTGTTCTTAGCTGCAGGCGTGATTATTCACCAAAGCGGCATCAAGAGACTGTCTCAGTTTAGTGGCTTAGGGCGCAAAATGCCGCTCACGTTCGTGGCCTTCACGATTGGTGCCATGTCCATGGTAGGTGTGCCTGGTACTGCTGGGTTTATCTCTAAATTGTATCTCGCCCTCGGGGCACTTGATGCAGATATGCTTATCTTTGCCATACTTATTCTCATCAGCAGTTTGCTTAACGCAGCCTATTATTTTCCTATAATCATTTCGGCATTCTTTGGCAAGGAGAGCGATGCGGGGGCGACAGACCCGGCCTTTGTCGTGCTCGCGCCTGTAGCAGTACTTGCTGGTATGGTTTTCTTCTTTGGGCTGTTTCCCTCGATCATGGTTCCCTTAGTGCGCCAAACCGCGCTTCTCTTCGTGAGATAAACTGGAGGCCTTAGTATGCAAGCTACGTCTTATGCGTTGACTCTGCCCGTGATGGTGCCCCTCTTGCTTGCCGTCGTCATCTACGCCGTCGGGCAACGGTCATGGCAGCTACGTAACGGCCTTTCCGTGGCCGCAGCTCTCTCCTCGTTCTTGCTGGTCGTACAGCACTACCGCACCATTATGGCCGATGTAACGCTAGTGGCGGAATTCCCTGAGCTCTTACCGCCGCTTGGTGTTTCTTTCCGCATGGATCATTTGGGGTTTCTTGTTGCGGCAGTAGTTTCCTTTGTATGGCTGTTAGTGACCATCTATAGTACTGCCTACATGGTCAAGGAGCATGCCAAGAACCGGTATTATCCTTTCTCGGTGCTGACCTTAGCGGGGGCCATGGGTGTTGTTTTGAGCGGCGACTTGTTTACCTTCTTCCTGTTTTTTGAGATGATGTCGCTTTCGGCGTATGTCCTAGTCATACATGAAGAGACTGCCGCAGCTATGCGAGCAGGATACAGGTATCTAATTCTTACGATCATCGGCGGGCTGGCGCTGTTGTTCTCGATTATCGCCGTGTTCCACCAAGCCGGGGGAGTAACCTTTACGCCCGGCGGCTTGCCACTTGAGGCAGATGGCCTAGCTTTTTTCGCGTATCTTGGGTTTCTCATAGGCTTTGGCATTAAGGCGGGTATGGTGCCGTTGCATGTGTGGTTGCCGGAAGCACACCCGGTAGCACCCAGTCCTGCCAGCGCACTACTGTCTGGACTCATGCTCAAGATCGGCGCGTTTGGGCTTATCCGTGTCGTTTTCCAAGTATTTGGCCTCGAAATGATGGAGGCCACAAAGTGGAATGACCTATTAATCTTGCTCGCTGCCATAACAATTTTTCTTGGTTCGGCTGTGGCCATCACCCAAGATGACATCAAGCGCAGATTAGCTTATTCAAGCGTTGGTCAGATGGGATATATCCTGTTAGGTATAGGGTTGTTACAGGAGCGGGCCCTGATTGGAGCCATCTTCCACATTTTTGCGCATGCCTTTATGAAGTCAAGCCTTTTCCTAGCCGCCGGAGCCATCATCTACAACACCGGCAAGCGTAAAGTGTCCGATTGGGTAGGTATGGGGAGAAGCATGCTTATCACCATGTCTGTGTTCACTGTAGCCGCGCTGTCAATGGTAGGCGTTCCCCCGCTCGTTGGCTTTGTCTCGAAGTGGGAACTGGCGCTAGGGGCACTTGATGCCGGCAGTGTGGCCTTTGTCATTCTGCTGCTGCTCAGCTCGCTTATGAATTTTATCTACTACTTCCCGCTCATACAAAACGCTTTCTTTGGCGAAGGCCTTGCCCATACTGCGCAGGCGCAACCTAAGCGGGAAAATGTGCCCCTAGCCATGCTGGTTCCTATGGTTGTGCTCGCCGCAGTAATTTTGATCATTGATCTGTTGCCATACAATATAGCTCTGGAGCTGGCAGAGAGGGCCGCCCACTCCCTTTTCTTGACGGTCAAATAGGGGAGGGCGATAATTGTGTATTCGCTTGATCTGTTGTTGCTCTTACCTATTCTCTTGCCGCTCTTTGGTGCCGGCCTCGTGTTCCTCTCCCGCGCTCGTAAGCGAGTTCAGGATGCACTGGTGGTCGGCACAGTGCTCCTTACGTTTGCTGGGACGGCCGCAATCTATCTCTTAAATCCTGAGCATCGCTTACAACTGGTTTTTTTTCATCTAGTAGATTACGGACTCAGCTTTCGCCCGACAAATCTAGGTATCCTTTTTGCTTTGCTCTCAGCCGGGCTTTGGGCGTTAATCACTATCTACGCTATCAGCTACATGCGGCACAGCCATTCGCAGACGCGCTTTTCGAGCTTTCTGCTGGTCAGCCTCAGTGGTTGCTTAGGCGTTTTTCTGGCGGGAGACTACTTTACGCTGTTCCTGTTCTTCGAAATCATGACCTTTGCTGCCTATCCACTCGTCATTCACGATGAGGATGACGAGGCTATGCGGGCAGGCGACAGCTACCTTTACATGGGAGTGGCCGGCGGACTGGTGCTGCTGTTAGGCATTCTTATGCTGGTGTGGTCGACCGGCACTGCGGATATTGTACCTGCGCTTGACATGCTGCAGGGCGGAGCGATTAGCCCCTATGTGGTGGCACTAGTATTTTTGATTGGATTTGGGGTAAAGGCGGGTTTGGTGCCGTTACACGTGTGGATACCGCACACCTATCCTGTAGCCCCAGCCCCGGCCACGGCTCTCTTGTCGGGTGTAATGGGGAAGACCGGCTTTTACGGCATACTCAGCGTGCTCACTGTTACACTGTCTTCACCACTGCCTAGCAAGAGCATCGCCGCGATACCGATGAACATCGGTTTTGCGCTCATTTGGGTAGCGTTGCTGACCATCCTGTGCGGTGCGGTTATGGCTTTACTACAAAAAAACGTCAAGCGTCTCTTGGCCTACTCAAGCATCAGCCAGATGGGCTATGTGATGTTGGCCGTTGGCTGTGCAGCATATTTAGGCGCTAAGGGCGGCCTGCCGTACACCGCTGCTGTGTTTCACGCCTTTAACCACGCCGTCTTTAAGGCGGGGCTATTTTTGATGATGGGTAGCGTGTATATGCGTACCCAGTCGCTAGACCTCGGCAAGCTAGGTGGCATGGCCAAGGTGCTGCCCTTTACAGCATTGACGACGCTAGTTGCCACATTAGCCGTAATCGGAGTACCCGGGCTAAGCGGGTTTGGCAGTAAGAAGCTCGTTCAATATGGGATAGAAAAAGCTGCGGCGTATCACGGCGAGCAAGTTCTAACTTGGATAGCCCCGCTGTTTATCCTAGGTTCAGCTTTGACTGCGGCGTATTTGATTAAGCTTTATTATGGGGTGTTCTTAGGTAAATATCGCGGACAGCCGGTGTCCGGGGCCAAGGAGGGGGTCACCATTCCCGCCGTACTTGGCTTGGTTGCCGCGAGTATCGTGGCGGTAGGGTTGTTCCCGGAACGGATGATGGGCCTTATGTCGAGGAGCGCAGCCGGCACGGTAGTTAATTTTGGCGTAATGACGGAGCAGCTAGCCACCGTCAAACTGTGGACGGTGAGTTCCTATACGGCGGTAGCTGTGCCTGTCGCCATAGGGGTGCTGATATTCTTTGCGGCGCGCCACTTCAAGTTTGGCGCAGGAACGGTGCCCTGGTGGTTGTCGGTGGAGGCGTTAATCTACCGTCCTGTAACCCAAGGCTTCCTTAGGTTCTGCTGCCGTTACGTCACGCGTGTGGAGGGCGGCATATGCGACCTGTACGACCGCAGTGGCAGTGTGTCGCATAGTGTACTGCGTAGGGTTCGGAAATTAGATGACATGCTCGACGAAGGCTACGAGGCATCTCAGCGCACGACAACCCTAGTAGTTGAACAAGCGCGCGGGCTTGAACACGGGATAGAGGAGGCCTATGCCCGCGTCGGTCACCAAGTAGCCACTTTGCCCACAGGCGCGGCTAGCGTTGAGGGCGAGATAACCGCCGTATATACACGTGTTGGTCAGGCGGCAGTAGACACAACGCGCAGACTGAGGAATGAAGCGGCGAGCGATAACCATGCAACGGAGCAGCAACCAGAGGTTTGGAATCCGCAAAACGTCACACTAGGGTCGCTGGTTGTGGCAGCTGTGATGTTTGTGGTACTCGTTGTGCTATACGCCGTGGGAATCAGGGTGCTAAGATAAGGGATGTGAGGTGAGACTTTGACCCCGCTAGACAAGAAGATTCTCCTGTTTGTAATTGCAGTGGCGCTGCTGATGGGGGCTTGGGTTGCTTATCGCCATTTTGCTGTAGGACCCGGCGGGCTGGCAATCATCGAAGTGAATAATCGGGAAGTGCAACGCGTACAGCTTCGCCCGGGTGAGACAGCACGTCGTTTTACTGTGCGGGGCACACGTGGAGAGCTTTTGATTGAGGTGGACGGCGAATCGATTCGTGTTGTGGAAGCAGACTGCCCGGACAAAGTGTGCATTGGTATGGGGAGAAAGAGCCGCCCAGGTGAAGTTATTGTGTGCTTGCCTAACCGTGTAGTGATCCGCGTTGAAGAGAGTGTTCGCGACTAGCGAGCAACAAGGGGGCAAAGAAGTGTGGCATATCATCGTTAACCCAATTGCCGGGCGTGGTCGCACGCAAAAAGCGCTTCCGCTGATGGAAAGCGCACTGCAGGCCAGAAATATTCCCTACAAACTCTACTTAACTAAGGCACCGCGCCACGCCACAGAGCTGGCGCGGGAATTGGCGCAAAGCGGGGCGGAAGTCGTCGGTGCAATGGGGGGCGATGGTACGGCCCACGAGGTGATCAATGGCCTAATAGGTTCGGCTGCGACTCTAGCGGTTGTTCCTACCGGGACGGGGAACGACTTGGCGCGGGGCCTTAACATACCACTGGATATTAGCGCTGTTGTGGGTGCTCTGGCGAGTGCCCCTACGCGCACCATAGACTATGGCGTTGACACTGACGCCGCCTTTGGCGTGATTCTAGGTCTTGGCTTTACGTCGGAGGTTATGATTCACGTCAACAAGTACAAAGACTTCCTGCGCGGGCCGCTGGCCATCGCCGCAGCAGTAGTCAAGGTGATACATGCGCTTACGCCGGAGGAAATGGAGATTGAGCTTGACGGCAAAAAGGTGCGCCGCAAGACGGTGGCGGTGTTTATTATGAATTCCTGCTGGACGGGCGGTGGGATGTATGTAACCCCCGACGCGAAACTCAATGACGGTCTGTTGCATGTGTGTCTCGTCAACGAACTTAGCAGGCTTGACCTGCTTGCACTCTTGCCAAAGGTATACTCGGGCAGACATGTTGGACACCCCGCTGTGGAGTTTTTTACCTGCAGAAATGTCAAGATTTCTGCCGCGCGCAGCATGACAAAGATGTTTGACGGCAACGTGTACGGGAGCACTCCCGTAGATGCCCGCATCGTGCCGGGGGGCATTAAGGTATTAGCCCCAAGCGGAGGACGATTCGTGTCCAACTAGTGCTGAGCCGAAAGAGCCGCGCTTTCCCCGGCTGCATTGCCGCTGGCAAAGGCCCAGTGGAGATTGTAGCCGCCGCATCTGCCATGCACATCCAGCAGCTCCCCGGCTAATAATAGGCCGGGGTGCTTTTTTGACCGAAGGGATGGAACTTCCACCTCGCCTAGCGGCACACCGCCCCACGTGGTCTGCGCTTGCTCCCATGTGTTAAGTCCAAGGATAGGGAATGTCCAGTCCCATAGGAGTGATGCAAGTCGGATTAGAGGGTGACCTGGCGCCTTGTGTGCGGGTAGGTCGGGAGGTAGGCCTGCCTCGCGCAAGAGAGGCGTTATGAGATGCGTGGGAACATAGCCCTGGAGAGCGTCGTGCATAGTTTTGTGGGCAAGGAGTTCCAGCCGAGCTTCTAGGAAGGCAAGTAGGTCCGCAAGGCACGTTTGCTCTGCAAGACAAAGGTGCAACGTCAATGATTTTCCATGCCCGATATACGCGGTTAAGTCAAACACCGGGATTCCAGAGATGCCGTAGTCAGTAAAGAGGACCTCTCCCGCTTCTTCTCGCGCCAGTTCGGGTATGGACACTCGCGCCTGCAGGCGTAGACCCGAAAGCAACTTAAGGTAGGGACTGGCCAGGCGCAGACCGACCAGTGCCGGTGCCGGAGCTACAACCGTATGCCCGAACCCGGCAGCTAACGTATACCCGTCACCGCTGCAGCCGAGCTGCGGTGCAGCTTTACCGCCGGTAGCTAAGACAACGGAGCGAGCTCGCAATGGGTTCTGTTTCAGACTCATAATTTCTAGGGTTCGGCCGTCTAGCGCTTTGATGGAGGTGACAGGCGCACTGAGCGTTATGTCTACGTTAAGGCGTGTCAGCTCATGCGACAGCACCTCTAAGACGCTCTTGGCCTGCATCGTGCGGGGATAGACGCGACCGTCCTCGGTGGTGAGTTCTAGCCCCAGTTCTTGCCAATAGGCATAGGCATGTCTTACAGAGAACTTCTCCAGTAGCGGACTGAGGAGCTCTAAGTCGTGACCGATGTAGTGCGCTGGAGAAAGGCTCAAGTTACTGAGATTACAGCGGCCGTTGCCGCTGGCGAGAATCTTTTTGCCGAGGCGATCTCGCTTCTCTAGCACCACAACCTTTGCGCCCGCACGTCCGGCAGCAATCGCAGCAGACAAGCCCGCCGCTCCGCCGCCTACAACCAGGACATCAATCACACACAGCCCTCCCGGGAATTTGCTGCTTCCGATTGCGCGTCAGCGCGGTATC
This sequence comes from candidate division NPL-UPA2 bacterium, assembly GCA_018725205.1. Taxonomy (GTDB): domain Bacteria; phylum Bacillota; class UBA994; order UBA994; family UBA994; genus UBA994. The sequence continues at coordinate 2,795 of QLUB01000013.1, read as the reverse complement.
TACCATTGCGCGTCAGCGCAATCTGGGGTACGTTCACCGTGGGGTGTAACAGCAAGTATGTCTCACACTGATACGCTTCCAAGATGGTCTCGCGAGTGATTACCTCGGCTGGCGGGCCTGCCCGGAGCACGCGACCGTCAGCGAGAAGTACTAGGTGATCGCAGAAGAGTGCCGCCAGGTTAATGTCGTGTAGCACGGCTATCACTGTGTAGCCCTTAGTTACCAGTTCGGCAAGTAGCGTCAATAACTCTACCTGGTATCTGATGTCGAGGTGAGTGGTAGGCTCATCGAGGATTAATATTTCTGCCGCCTGGGCTAGGGCCATAGCTACGCGCACGCGCTGCCGCTCGCCGCCGCTAAGCGTGCTGAAACTACGCTCGGCCAGTCCTAGCAGCCCTGTTTGCGTAAGGGCACTATCCACTGCGCTTTGGTCAGCCGCAGTAGGGGGGGCTAGTAGCCCTTGGTGCGGTATGCGCCCAAGCTCTACTATTTCCCGCACAGTCAGCTCCGTGAGATGCGCATGCTCTTGGGGAACGACAGCGATATGGCGGGCTAGCTCGCGCTGACTAAAGGCCTCGAGCGGGCGGTTGTGGATGCGGATGGAGCCATCTTGCATGGGCAACCAACGGCTGATTAGCTTAACGAGGGTTGATTTGCCTACGCCGTTTGCACCTAGGATGCCCGAAAAAGTGCCCTGCTCAAAGTCCGCACTCACACCGCGCAGCACAGGCTGAGTAAAGCGAAACGACACATTCTCTACACTCAGGGCAGGCATCATGCCACCTCCTGGCGCCGACGCGATAAGAGCCACAAGAAGAAGGGTCCGCCGCATAAAGCGGTGATAATCCCCACCGGGAGTTCCTGTGGGCGCATAACAACGCGCGCTAAGAGGTCGGCGAAAGTGAGGAAAACGGCGCCGCACATAGCCGCCGTAGGCAAGAGGCGTCGGTAGTGTTGTCCCACCAGCATGCGCGCGAAGTGCGGCGTCATGAGGCCCACGAAGCCAATCATACCGCTTACGGACACCGCTGCCGCCGTCAGCAGCGCGGCTGTAGCGAGGAGGAGCAGACGTACTCTGCCGACATCTACCCCCAAGTGATGCGCGGTAGCATCACCGAGGCTAATAGCCGTGAGGTAGCGATGATAGCTATAGGCAAACAAGAAGCTGATCAAGAAGTAGGGGAGCATCAACCAGAAGTGATTCCAACCGCGTCCCGCGAAGCCTCCCATCATCCAGAATATGAGTGGGTTAATGCGCTCACGGCTTAACAGCACTAAGAAGGAGACTACGGCGGACAAAGCGCTGTTCATAGCGATCCCCGCAAGGAGCAGTCCGAGGGTTGAATGGCCTGCAACCCGTCGCGAAATGATGAGCACAGCAAGCATCGCCAGCATAGCCCCCATAAACGCCAGCGGGGTTACTGCGCCGAGGCCGAACAGCGTGAACCGTAGCCCGAGCAACAGGGCAATAGCGGCGCCGAGACTTGCGCCCGATGACACCCCGAGCACAAAGGAGTCGGCCAAACTGTTCTGCAATAGCCCCTGCATGATGGCTCCGGCTGTGGCTAAGGCTGCGCCGACCGCCGCAGCTAGCAGCGCTCTTGGCAATCTTAACCGCCAAGCAATTACGGCGTCTACTGACCATGTGTTCGTAGGCTCAGTCACTAATTCCTGCAGAGCGTAAAGCAGGCGGGTGGGAGCAATGTCCACCGCTCCCACCAGCAAACTCAGGAACAGAGCCAGCACCAATAGCAGACCCAAGAGGGCGTTGACCGACCAATGGCGAACTACGGCAGGTCTTTTTGCTACCGCCATAGGTCAGGATGTAACTGCGCGGAGAGAAGCCGAAGTGCTTGTCCAATGCGCGGGCCCGGCCGCAGGATCAGGTTTTCGTCCACAAGATACACCCGTCCGTCGCGCAGGGCGGGGATGCTGCCCCAATCAGGACGCTGCCTAATTTGCTCCACCGTCTCGGTGGCGTGCCCGTAGAACATGACCTGCGGCTGCCGCGACAGAAGCTCCTCTAGGGACAGCGTCGGCCAGTTCGTGGTGGCAGTTGCGCCGAGGTTGATGCCGCCCGCGCGGGTGATCAGTTCATGCAGAAAGGTGTTTGGTCCTGCGGTCATGATGGGGTTAGACCACACCTCGTAGTAAACCAACGGGCGCTGTTCATTGGTCAGGGCCTTCACACGCTCGTCCACAGCATTAAGATCCGCGCTAATCTGCCGCTTAAGCTGTGCGGTACCTCTTGTCGCACCAGTAACGCGTCCAAGTAGGTCGGCGTTGTCTAGTACCCCTTGGATGCTCTCGGCGTTAAGTACGATCACGGGAATGCCTAGCGCTGTAAGTTGTTCACCTACAGTCTTATGCAAACTGGCTGCTAAGACTAGATCAGGCTTGAGGCTCACTATTTTTTCCACCGAAGGGGTGCCAAAAGACCCCACTTTTTCTTTGGTCGCAGCTTGTGCCGGATAATCGCAGATGTCTGTCACCCCGACTACCTTGTCCTCGATGCCGAGGGCGAAGAGCATTTCGGTGTTACTTGGAGCCAGCGAAACAATGCGCCTAGCCGCACGTTCCAAACGGATCTCGCGCCCTAAGTCATCCGTTACGACAATACTCGGCTGCAGCACGTTCAGCACGGCGCAACCCGATAAGGCAAAAGCAAGCACAACTATGAGCGAAACAAAAGCGATGCGTCTCATTAACTCTCCTCCTAAATTAGCTCCCAAACACGGGGGACGGTTCTTTTTGTTCACCGCTTGTTCTAGGGGACGGATCTCTGTTACAAAAGG
>QLUB01000129.1 GCA_018725205.1 candidate division NPL-UPA2 bacterium | reverse complement strand
CGACATCGCTCGAGGAATACATTGCCCAAGACAACCCAGTGCGCCTAATTGACGCTGCCGTTGACCAGTTAGATCTTGCGGCCCTCGGGTTTGCGGAGCCCAAAGCGGCGGGGCGTCCGCCCTATCCGGCATGCGACCTCGTGAAGCTCTATGTCTATGGCCAAGTAAATGGCATTACCTCATCGCGCAAGCTCGAGGCCGAAACAAAGCGCAACTTAGAGATGATGTGGTTGCTGCGCGGACTGCGCCCCGACCATAAAACGATCTCCGAGTTTCGCCGCAAATACCCGAAGGCGCTCCCGCAGGCGATGAAGGCAGTTGAAAATCTTGTCTCCAGGCAGCCTTGACGGTCAGGACTTGGTGCTCGTTCTGCGTCTAGACCTTGTTGGGGGAGGTAAGCCAAAGTGACAAGCCCGAATGGACGCACTGCTAGGACAACGACCGCTTTTGCCGTGCTAGTGCTGTACCTAGCGGTGTATCTACCCATGGGTATGCTTCAGTATGCTAGGGCTCATCTGGCGCTTGCGCATCACCGCTACACCGCGATTGCCTTTGAAACTATCTCGGCTTTGGGCGGAGCCCCGAGCTTGGCCTCCCGCCTGCGCGTATGGTGGTACTGGCCCCCTTGGCATTTGTATCCCGGAGACATTTGGGCGCCCGAGGAAAAACTGTCTGCTGAAGGTGATAAAGTCGAGACTACAGTGGGCTGGTCAGCGGTGTGGGGCAAGACGGCAGAAGACAAGTTGGCACTACCCAATCTCGAGTTGCTTGCGGAGAGAATCGTCTGGCGTAACGGTAAAGCGGAGTCGGGACTTTCGGAACTGACATTGGTGGGAACGGTTACTTACGAGGGCTTTAGTAGACCCGAGCAACGATGGGATCCCGCCAGGCAAGAGGATGTTTGGGCCTATGTTAGACTCCACAGCACGCTCTTTCATATATACAACCACGCCACGGTGTGGTATGTGTTTCGCGCTCATGTCAGTCGAGTCGCTGACCTGCGCTTAGAGGAGGACGTGGCACGCTTGCTGATGCCCGAGATTCTTGCGGGCAGAGGAGCGGCAAATCCCTGGCCAACTGGCACTCTCCCAGAAATGACTTCACCTGCCGTCCTGCCGCAAGTGATGGCTAGGTTCGACGCCTATGCGGCGCAAGTCCGCCAAAAACAACCGGGCGTTCAGTCGCGGAAGTTGTTGCTTGATTGGGTGACACACATGAATTTTGAGTATGCTGGCGTGTTCTTTATGTCCGACAGCACCCCACTGATGTTTTTATGGTTGCCATTGTTGTACCTACCTAGTCTGCCTGTGAGGCATCTGCTGTTTGGCCCGCAGATTGCCGCGCCCCATTGGCTGGTCGTGCCACTAGCTGTCATCTATCCGCTACTGCTGCTAGGTCTAGTTTGGTGGTTGGCGCGGCGCAATTTTACCCCTCGCCTAAATCTCTGGTGGAAATGGCTGTTTTGCTTGAACCTCGCGGTGTGGGTGTTTTGCCGCACGAGGTAGTGCTGCAGGGAAACTAACGCTCGTTCCATTACGCATTGTAGCGCAGGAATCGGGCGCTCGTTTTATTTCTAAGCTTGCCTAAGCAAATTTAACCAAAGCTTTACGCGAATTTTACTACTGCTTATTAACACTCTGCTACCCTGACTTTGGTACATAATAATTCTGAGGAAACAGGAGTGGAGAAAGTTGCTAAGGAAATGTCTGGTTGGCTTTGCCGTAGTGGCAATGGTGGCGGCGATGTTGCTTGGGCTACCGCTAGCTCAAGCAAGCACCCCCATTCGCGTCACGATTAACGGTGCCCCCCTGACGCTGGACGTGGCTCCAACTATTCAGAACGGCCGCACTTTAGTGCCGATGCGCGCCATTTTCGAAGCCCTTGGCGCACAAGTACACTGGGATGACGCCACTAGCACCATCCGTGCATACCGCCGCGAGGACGCGATTGTCCTGCAGCTTGGCAGCCGCACGGCATGGGTAAATGGGCCTTCACGCCATTTAGACGTTGCACCGATAGCCATCGGTGGCCACACTATGGTGCCGCTCCGCTTTGCAGCTGAAGCCCTTGGCGCACAAGTCGCCTGGGTTGACGCCACGCGCACCGTTACCGTGAAACACACCCCCTACACACCAAAGCCCATTGGCGGCGCCATTACTTTTGGCGCTTTAAGCGAGCCGATCATTCTTAACCCTATCCTAAGCATCGACACCGCCTCCGCAGATATCCACGGTTGGATTAGCTTTGGACTGGTTCGTGCGGGGGCTGATCTGCTACCGCGTAACAGCATTGCCGACCGCTGGGCATGGGACCAAGCTAGCCTCACATGGACCTTCTGGTTAAGGCCGGACGTCAGGTGGAGCGACGGCCGTCCGCTAACCGCACGCGATGTCAAGTTCACTATCGACACCATCCTCCACCCTGATTACGACGGCCCACGCCGCACAAATGTTGCACACGTAGCCGAAGTTACCACAGACGGAGATCACATTGTGCGGTTCAGGCTGCGACAAGTAGATGCCCCCTTCCTCTCTAACCTTTGGCTTGGGATTCTCCCTTATCATGTCCTCGGCAACGTACCGGTTCGCGAACACCGCGCGCACACCTTTAGCCGCCAGCCGATTGGCGCCGGGCCATATCTCCTCGAACGCATTGTCCCCGGTCAGTTTGCCGTGCTACAGCGCAACCCTAATTTCTGGATGGCTCCACGCCCCTATATTGAACGCATCGTGTTCAGGAGATATTCGGATATGAATGTGATGCAAGTCGCTTTTGAGGCGGGAGATATCGATTGGATGACCATCGTGCCTGATGCTGTTGACCGCGTGCGTCGCGAAATGGCCGACCGTACCGATTTCCGCGAGATCCCGTCGCACGGATATGATTTTATGGCACTTAACCACGAACACGCAATACTGCATGACCGTCGTGTGAGGCAGGCACTGAAGTTTGCGCTTGACAGACCGGCGATAGTCAGAAACGTGCTAAACGGCCTAGGAACAGTCGTACACTCGCACCAGCTCCCAACCTCGTGGGCGTCCGGCGCGACAAATCTCAACACTTACGAGTATAATCCCGCTCGAGCCAGACAGCTGCTAGATGAGGCAGGCTGGAGAGTTCCAGCTGGCGCACGCGACGGCATCCGCCGCCGCGATGGCTCACCCACCGGAGACGCCATGCGCCTAAGCATTATGTGGAACACGGGCAATGTTATACGCCAAGATATTGCGGCAATGGCTGTGCGGCAGTGGCGCGAAATTGGCGTTGACGCATCCGATACCCCGATTGAGTGGGCAGTTCTGCTAGGGCGTTTCGAGCGTAGCGAGTTTGATGTCATAATTATCGGCAGAGTCCCCGGATTAGACCCCGACCCTTTCCGCTTTTTTCACTCCTCGCAAGCCATCAGAGGTGCGGATAGGCGGATAATCGGCGTTAATTACCAGCAATTTAGAAACACAGAAGTCGATAGACTGCTGGAAGCCGGTCGCCTTACGATAGATGTGGCGGAGCGTCGCGCCATCTACCAACGCATTGACCAAATACTCAATTATGAACTCCCGTACATCTGGCTGTTCCAGCGTGTCACGGTCCGGGGAGTCTGGCGGCATGTGCGCGGCATTGTCGAGGTGCCGATAGCAGGCGGGCCTATCGGCATCGGCCCAGTGTTGGGGGAGGCGCGCTACATTGTTGGCACTGGGAGGTAAAGAACAGGGGGTTATCCGGTGGAGTTACGCAGCAAGGGCGTCATTGCTTTTGACCTTGGGTACACATTGCTTACCAATGATCGCGCGAAGGTTCACCAGCAGTACCTGCACCACCAAGGGGTTAACACCGACCTTGATTCGATTGTACTCGCCTATCACATTGTTGATAAAGAGTTTATGCGGAGCTATCCAAAAGTCATCTCTACAGGAGGGAAACAATATTACCCTTGGTTCGTCGGTCGAGTCAACTTCGAGCTGAAACATTGTTTTGACTTGGTGGAACAGACTGCGTTTATGCTCAACATCATTGCAAGTGCGCCGCTATGGAAGCCGTTCCCATGGGCGATCGAGGTGCTCGAACAAATTAAGCATAAAGGTTACCGCCTTGCGCTGTTATCGAATTGGGACGCAAGTGCAAGATCCATTTTGCGAAGTGTCGGGTTGGATGCGTTTTTTGAGGTCATCTTAATCTCAAGTGAAGTTGGATATGAGAAGCCTGACGCAAGAATCTTCCACAAACTGCTTAGTGAGCTTCGCTGCACGGCCGACGAAGTCGTCTATGTAGGTGATAACTACTACGATGATGTAATTGGTGCACAAGCGCTAGGTATTGACGCAGTTTTAGTGAATCCCTATGGTAAGATAGGTATAGAGGAATTAGATTTCGCGCCTATCCTCCCCGACGTTCGGTCATTGCTTGAACATCTCTAAGAGCAAAAGGAGAAACTAACGCTCGTTCCCTGCGTAACACTACGTAGGGAACGAGCGTTTCAGAAAGGGTGAGGTTGTGGGGAAGATTATTGAGGTCAC
>QLUB01000128.1 GCA_018725205.1 candidate division NPL-UPA2 bacterium | reverse complement strand
CCTCCGGAAAACCAAAAATTATCCAATCTGACCACACAACCTCACAAAAGCAGAAAAACATCTAAATTGACCACTCGTGAACACCTAACATCTAAATTGACCACTCGCCAGACTATGACATCTAAATCGCTCTGTACGCTTCAAAAGCATACCTTTGAACTTGTTCCCACGAAGCGATATTTTCACGATTTTAGCACATCGGATTTTTGCTCTCAAACCTCGAAAATTGCTTATTTACTGGACTTTCTACACGCTCACTTCTCAACCCTTGACATCAATACTACCGTCTCAACGTGACTCGTATGCGGAAACATATCGACGGGCTGCACTTCCACTGTGCGGTAGCCGCGCTGTCCTAAGTAACGCAAGTCGCGCGCCAAAGTGGCGGGGTTACACGACACATAGACAATGCGCTCTGGCCGCGCGGCAGCGAGCGTATCGAGCAAACGCTCGTCACACCCCGCCCGCGGTGGGTCGACGACGCACACCTGCGGCAGCTGCCCGGCTGCAACCAGGTCAGGCACAACGTCTTCTGTAGCTCCCTCGACAAAACGAGCATTAAGGATGCCGTTCTGCGCAGCGTTATCCTCCGCATCGGCAACGGCTTCCCGCACAATTTCTATGCAGGTGACAAGTCGCGCGTCTCGTGCTAGCGCAAGCCCTATGGTGCCTACGCCCGAGTAGATATCGAACACGTTCTCTGCTCCCGTAAGGGCGGCGTACTCCCGCACCTTGCCGTAGAGCACTTCGGTTTGTAGGGGGTTAATCTGCAGAAACGAACGTGCCGAGACCTTAAACCGGAGCCCGGCAATTTCGTCCATAATGTGGTCGCGCCCCCAAATGAGGCGCGTCTCCTCGCCAAGAATCACATTGCCACGCCTGCGATTAATGTTAAGTTGCAGCGACTTCAGTGCGGGGACGCCCGCACCTATTTCCCCGGCAATATCGCCGATGTCAGGCACACCCTCGCCATTAATCACCAAGACGATCATGGTTTCGTTGCTCGCGCGCGCGTGCCGCACCAAGACATGCCGCAGCAGCCCCGCATGGCGGGACTCATCATAAATACTGATTTCAAAGCGCGCCACCAGTTCCCTCACCACGGCGAGAGCAGCATTGTTGGCCGCATGCTGTATAAGACAGTTGTCTACCGGCACAACCTCGTGGCTGCGCCGTTTGTAACACCCCAGCGCGATTTGGCCAGCCTTCACACCAACCGGGAACTGCGCCTTGTTACGGTAGTTGAACGGCGTCGCCATGGGGATAATCGGGTGGACCGGCACATTCTCTAGTCCACCTATCCGCTTCAGCGCGCCTTGCACTTGGTCTTGTTTGTAGCAGAGCTGCGCCGCATAGCTTGCGTGCATCAGCTGACAACCGCCGCACTCCCCGAAATATGGGCAGGGCGGCGCGACGCGGTTCGGAGACGACACCACCACATCGCGAATTAGCGCCCGCGCATAGTTCGGCTTAACCGATATAACCTCGGCGAGGACGGTGTCTCCCGGCAGGGCATCCGGCACAAACACCGTAAACCCCTCGCATCTGCCGACACCTTCGGCTTCATGCGAGATGCCGTGTACCGGCACCATCACCTGTTGTCCAATCTTTACCGGCACACCCACTAGCCCAGGCCCCTTTGCTCTAGATCCAACAAGGCGCGCTTGCAATCCAACCCACCGGCGAAGCCGCCCAAGGAGCCATCATGCGCGCACACACGATGGCAGGGTACAACAAGGGGCAGGGGGTTCTGATTGTTCGCCTGCCCTACGGCCCGCGCTCCCCCCGGCACCCCCACCGCTTTAGCAATATCCCCATAGCTACGCGTTTCACCATAGGGGATGCCGCGCATCGCTTGCCACACCCTTAGCTGAAAGCTGGTTCCCTCTAAATCGAGCGGAAAGGTAAACTCGCTCCGCTCCCCCGCAAAGTACTCCTCTAGTTGCTGTTCCATCTCAAACGCATGGGTGACACCGGGGTCCGGGCAGTCCGCTCGCAGCCCCCGCCGCCGCAAGATATCGTCAAGGGCATGGCGTGGCTGCCCAGGCACGGTGATGGCCACAGCCCCCCGCGGAGAAGCCGCATAGTATACCAGACCTAACCCAGTTTCGATTTGCCCCACATAAACCTGCATACAAACGCCCCCTTTGCTTACTGGTGCGGCCGGCGGCGCCAAGCCACTGGCGCGATGCACACTGCGCAGCGGCGGGCGACAAACAACACACGCGAAAAACCGAGCGGCTCCAGCAAAGTCTTTACACCCGACTCGCGCACGAAAGACACGGCAAATCTAATGGCCGTGCTCTGTTGGCACTGCTCGGCCAGAGCGGTCGACATGTGCTGGATTGTGTTAGTAACTGCCGGCATATGGCACCTCTCTCATGCTCGACCTAGCACCATGTAGATTCCGCACCCCGGCGCCGGTTCCTGCACGTTTTCGTTGAGATGACCATCGCTGCCACTTTGGCCCCCTACGCCAGCACCTGCCCCCTATAGTGATACAGTGCGGGTGCGCCGCCGGTGTGAAGGAATAGTACTTTGTCAGTGGGGGCAAAGAACCCTCCGCGCACAAGGTCGATAAGGCCTGCCATTTGTTTGCCGGTGTAGACGGGGTCGAGCAATATGCCTTCGGTGCGGGCGAGAAGGGTGACGGCTTCGGCCATGGCGGGGGTAGGGCGCGAGTAGCCTGCACCGACGTAGCTGTCGTAGCAGCGAACTTTGTCGCGCTCGGGCGCAGGGCAAGCGACGTGGGTAGCAGTCGCGACGGCGAGGTCGTATATAAGCTTTTCCTGCAAGGCGTTGGGTCGGCTGACGTTGATGCCGAGCACGGGGATATTAAGATGTGTGCCTTCGACGCCGACTAGTACGCCAGCATGGGTGCCGCCGCTGCCGCTAGGCACAACGATGTAATCGAAATTGGTGCTGTGCTCGAGCATCTGCTGCGCGAGCTCTTGCACGCAAGCAACGTAGCCTATTGCCCCAAGGGGGTTGGAGCCGCCGCCGGGGATGATGTAGGGTTTGCCGCCGGCTTGCTCGACAGCGTTGGCGACGGCTTGCATAGCCGCCAGCATGTCGCTGCCACCCGGCACGACGGTTATCGCGTCGACGCCTAGCAGCGCGTACAAGAAGTTGTTGCCGCTCGCCTGTTTGTCGTAGCTGCCGGGCACACGTTCCTCGAGGACTAGGCGGCAGCGCAGGCCTTCGTGCACTGCTGCGGCTAGGGTGAGGCGGCAGTGGTTTGACTGCACTGCCCCGCAGGTGATGAGCGTGTCGGCACCTTGCGCGAGGGCGTCTGCCACCAAGAACTCGAGCTTGCGGGTTTTGTTGCCGCCACCGGCTAGACCGAGCAGGTCGTCGCGCTTCATGTAGATGCTAGGACCGCCAAGGGTGCCGGATAAACGGCTGAGCTTCGCGATGGGTGTGGGCCCGTAGGAATAGTTGCGCCGTGGGAATACAGCTAGGTTCATGTGGTTGCCTCCCTGTAACATTAAGTCGCGTTGTCGAGCAGGTACTCTGCCCTGGCTCCAGAATACTTAGGCAATAGACAAAATGAGGGGGAAAGCCGTGAGAATCTCGCGCGAGAGTGTCGTTTATGCTATGGATAAGAGCAATTCTCCTGTGATGCGGGTGCCTGCGGGCACTGTGGTAAAGTTTGAGACGGTGGATGCATTTGGCGGGCAGGTACGTGAACCCGACCAGCCTTTAGCTGCGCTTGACTGGAGCCGCGTTAATCCGGCGACGGGTCCCCTGTATGTCGAGGAGGCGGAACCGGGAGATACGCTGACGGTTGAGATCCTGAGCATAGATGTCGCTCTGCAAGGGGTTATGGCGGCGATACCGGGTGCGGGGCTCTTTGGCGACAGAGTGAGCACGGCCGAGGTGAAGCTCGTGCCCTTGCGTGACGGCTTTGCGCATTTCAGTGAGCGTTTTCATGTGCCGCTTAAGCCGATGATTGGGGTTATTGGCGTGGCTCCGGCTGGAGAGGGCGAAGGGTGCGGTGTGCCGGGGAGGCACGGCGGCAATATGGACAATGCGCGGATTGTGGCGGGCACAACACTGTACCTGCCTGTGCTTGTGCCGGGCGCATTGTTGGCGATAGGTGACCTCCATGCGGTGATGGGCGACGGCGAAGTCATGGTAACGGGAGTAGAGTGCAGCGGCGAGGTCACGGTGCGGGTGGATGTGGCGAAAGGCGTGAGCATAGCCAATCCCCGCCACGCAGATGCCGAGCGCTTTTACACCATTGCCTCGCATGAGGACCTAGATGTGGCGGTACGCATGGCCGCAAACGATATGTTAGACATCGTGATGGATAAGCTCCTGCTGTCGCTAAACGAGGCTGGCATGCTGCTTAGCGTCCTAGGCCATGCGGAAATCTGCCAAGTGGTAGACCCCAAGATGACGGCGCGCTTCTCGATGCCGAAGCATTTTTTGTCGACACCCCTTCCGGCATTGCCCTTGCCTATTTCGCGATAGAAGGTGATGTTCCCTGCCTACCCTGCGCCTTGGACTGCTCAATAAAAGGAGCCACCCTTCAAGCGAGATCGTGAGTTGACCAATCATATCGCGGCACAGGTACAGTGTCAGCCCATGCACTTTAATTGCTCTGACATCCTCAGTCGTTTCTTCA
>QLUB01000127.1 GCA_018725205.1 candidate division NPL-UPA2 bacterium | reverse complement strand
GAGGTGGACCATGCTTTCAGCGGATGTCGCCGCGCGAAGCATCGGGGCATCGGGTCGGATCTCCGTGCCCGCAGAGTATACTCGCAAAAGTGGCACGATATCGGCCGTCGGGTCGAGCAGGGGGACCATGACGAGGGGGTTGTCCAGGAGTCGGAGGGATACCCTCAAGGTCGCGCCGGCGATGGTGCGCGGTGGTGTCCAGCGCAGTGTCAGCGTAGCCAGCTGAGTCGGGTCAGTGACATGCACCGCCCACATAGCCGCTCGCAGTGTGGTCGCCTCTATCCGCGTGTGCGAAAAGTTTTGCACCGTCACTCCCGGCGGCTCGGGGAAAAGCGTCAGGTCGGCGGCAAAGCCGTGGTGTAAGACCGGCGGTCCCCCAGGCGGTGGTGCTTCTTGCGATTGCCCCGGGACGGTGGTAGGTACCGGGGCGGGGATGACCGGGGAAGTATGTCGCATCAAGACCATGAGCACCAGTAGGGCTATGGTGATCCCGGCAGCCATGCGCGGCGCACGGGGGGCTCGCGCCCGGCTGATCAGCCAGCGGATTGCAGCCGCGCCTCCGCGCATGGCCATAGTAATGGCCTTGGTGTACATTGCGATCAATATTTTTACCATTTAACATTCTCCTCTCAAATAATTTAAGTTTTGTGTTACCTCGTCGCGCCGTTTCGCGCCACTTCGCGTCACAACTGTACCGTCTTTTGTCTTTTTTGAGCCGGTTTCCCCCGATCGTGCTACGGTGTCGTGTCGATTTTTAAGGGTTTTTTGTGTTGCGCCACTTTTTTTGCATGGGAAAGGGGGGTTTTGGGAATTGTCGCGCCACTCACGCCACTAATTTTTGCCCAAAAACCGTGTTGGGAAAATTTGCCAACCCCTTACACAGCAGGTGTTTAGAGCATGTGAGTGGCGCGAGTGGCGCATAGTGGCGCGAATTCCAGTATAATCTTCTATATATATATCTCGCGTAGAGATTATACTCAAAAAACATCACTACGCGCCACTCGCGCCACTCGTGACACGGGGGGTTAGTCGGGGCTACCTATCAGCTCTAGGCCTAGCCAGTATCGGCGACCAGCCGAGCCTTTGTGCGGGAGATACCCGCGCTCGGCCAAGGCCTGACCGAAGGTTTTACCTGCCAAGGGGCGATCCCCGCCGGCGAGGCAGAAAGCAGTATAAGCTTGATACAGGTCAGCTGCTGCGACTCGATATGTCTTACTAGAGCGGCACTGATCCGCCAAAAAAGGTGCCAAGATGTCTTGTTGTGTGCGGTGCGCCGCTGTAGCAGTGTCTACTTCTGCCGGTATACTTAGGCCTTGCGCCTGCCAGGCTAAGCACCCGGCTACAGCCCACGTCAAGATCCCCTGTAATTCGGTCCGCAGCGTCTCTTTTAGGCGGGGGTCCCGGGCTGTGCCCAAAAACCGCCGTGTGAAAGGGATGATCTTGAGCCGCGACCAGATGGCTAGATCCGTACCTCTGACTCGCGGGGGGTGGTTAGTAGCTAGCCAAAGTTTGTGCGTGGGGGCAAATGTCCAGAAATCTTCGCGCATTCGCCGTGCGGTGATTTTATCGCCGCCTGTCAGTTGCTTGACGAGTGGCTCTGCTAGCTGACCGCCACGACTCGATTCACTCGACGCCACAAACCGCGCCCCAAAAAGGGCGGTTAGCTCGGTGGGGTGCTGCGCCGTGGGCTTGGCCATTAAAAGGTCGGGCGGTGCGGTGGTCGCGTACTCGCCCAGCAGAGCGCCCAAAACTTCGAGAAACGTAGTTTTCCCGTTGCGGCCGGTCCCGTGGAGGATGTACAGAGCATGCTCCGATACGTCACCCGTCAAGCTTACCCCGACAGCACGTTGCAAAAAGTCGACTAGCGACTGATTGCTGTCCATGATTTCGTGGAGAAACCTCGCCCAGCGCGGGCACTTTGCGGCGGGGTCATACTCGACTGCAGTCTTTTTACTGATCAGATCTTGTCGCCGGTGTGGCCGCAGGTTGCCGGTGCGCAAGTCGAGAGTGCCGTTCCCTACGGTCAAGAGCCAGGGGTCGGTGTCGATGTCCTCCGGCTGGACAGGTATCCCTGGCTCGCTTGCCGCCAGCGCAGCCATCGCGGCGAGGCGGTCGCGACTCTCGGAGCGGAGAACGTGGGCTAAAAACTGCTTGCGCACATCATCGCCTGTGATGTGCCCTGCTTCGGCGTATGCGCTGCGTATACTGCCCTTTGCTCTACTAATGATCGCCCCCGTCGCATCTTGCGCCCAGCGGGTGCCATCCCATATAAGCCACCGCTGCCAAGGCCAGCAGTAGCGGATGTCTTCCCCGTGCTGGGCGGTTAGCCGCTCCGCGTTGCCATAGTCGCTGTGGTGGTACGCAGGGGCAGTATCATAACCCCACGCGGCGTGGACTTTTGCGGCAGCTTGCTCAGGCGAGAATGGCGGGACGCAAGTGGCGGCAGCTCGCTGGATAAGTGTCTCCACCTCTGGGCGGCTCAACTTTTGGGCGCGGAGGCGACAGGCATACCGGAAAAGAGTCTCGTCGCGGGATCCCTCTGAAACTCCAGCCAAGATTTTTGCAGGGTCGAGCGCAGTTTTTTTGGCGGGGGCACTGACTAGCGTCAGTAGCCACTCGGGCGCATCAGCTAGCGGCACACTATCTGGTCTAGATGATAGCTCCCAGTGATACGGGGTACCGCTGGCGTGAGTGGATGGGGCTACTACGATGTAGCCACCGTCCGCGCGGATATCCAAACCGGCACCTACCGCTACGCGATTTTTAATTTTTTGGGGAGGCATAGCAAAAAGAATGTGCCGGCCACCGCCGCCGGTGATCTGCTCGATAGTGTCCGGTAGGGTACCGTGCTGCTGCTCAAGCTCGCGCAGGCTGGACGCGCCATCTTCGCCGTCAATGTCCAAGACGAAAAAGCCAGACAGTGTACCAGTAGCGACTGCTACGCTCGCATCTGGCCACTGAGTCCACCAGGCGCTGATCGTCTGCAAGTCGATGCTGGCGTCCTTGATGCCGTGCGTGGTACGGGGGTGCTTTCCGGGGTTGGAGCAGTCAAGTTTGCCGCAAGAGCACTTGCCGTCAGAGGTGCTGTGGACCGGGAGCACATGCCATCCGTAGTGCCGGGCGTAAAAAAGTGCCGCTTGACAAGTGCGGGGGGACCGTGGTATACTAGATGTAAGCATAATATCTACCTGCTTTCCGACCGCCTCGCCAGGCGGTCTGTTTTTTTTGGTAAAAGATAGCGCAACCCGGTGCCGGGCTTAACCCCAATAAGCACGGGGCTTTGTGACCATTTTTTTGTCAATATTGGCACCGCTTTTTAGCGCATCTTCACTTGGCGCAAAAGTCGGTGCCGATATTGCTGTATAAACCCATGTAACGCCTTGCAGCATAAGGCTCCATGCCCGGCGCCGACTTAGCTTAAATAGTGACGCTTAACAGTGTGAATCCGATGTGCGCTGTGTCCGAGTGCGACAGCGACAGCACCAGCCGCCCGGGTAGCGGTAGGCTTGTCGATAGCAGTGTCGCCCCATGCGCCACCGGCTAACTGGCGGAAAAGTGTCTGGGCAAAGACACGACGCTGGCGATGGATGTCTAGCTCATGCGGCACGACAAGCACTTTTTGCGTCGGCCGCAGTGCGTCGACTTTTAGCGCGTCCAGCACAGCGGTATCTAGTAAAGTCACTGTGCGCGAGCGTCCGCCTTTGCCGCGTCGCACTTGGATCGTGCCAGCGGCAATGTCTATGTCTCGACGCTCTAAACAGCGGGCTTCATTGCGGCGTAGTCCCGATGCTTGCAAGAACTCGACCAAATCTTGGTGCTGCGGAGCAATGGTCGGCTCCGGCCCGCGACTGCGCGTAATCTTTGCCGTCGCCCGCGCAGGCAGAGGGATGTCTGCTGAGCTATAGCCTAGCACTTTGCCGAGTGCGGCGCGCTCAGTGTGCAGTGTGTAAGCACTTAGGCCTTGTGTTTGCCGCGCCGCGAGGTACGTCTGCACCGTCTGCAAGTCGACGTCTCCGAGGGCTTTACAGCCCTGCGCTTTTGCCCAAGCGCAGAAGCGGTGGCCGGCGTTAAGATACGTCTTGCGTGTCTCGATGCTCCGGATTGCATCGGGAGCGGCATCTCTTTTTTTTTGCCCGAGTGCGGTAGCTGCGTCTACCCGCGCAGCGTACTGATGGAAAAGGCTCCCCCGCGCTTCGGGTTTGTGTGTGCGGCGGTGCGGTTTTGGCATCTTCTTCACCTCCTTAAAAAGTGGGTTGTCGGGGATTTCGGCTCCCCGACTGGCCGTAAAATTTTAGACACTTTTTGCCCTTGCCTGGAGTCGGGCAAGGGCGCTTGAAGTGACGAGGTACTGCGCATCGCTCTCGATCGAGGTGCGAATAGGGGTTATACCCTCCGTCGCGAATATTGGGTTCAGTTCGGGGCGGTGCTCGGCAGACACGTGAATTTGGATCTTACCGCTACTTAAAAGCTGGAAAAAAATGCCATTTTCGCGCATCAGCTTGCGCCGATAAGCACCGTCGGTGACTATGCCCAGCGCGGCGGCAGTGTCAGCGGACACACGGTCATCTGCTTGTCGCAGTAGCGATATCTGCCCAGGGTCGGTTGCAAATAGCTCTTGAAGGATCTCTTTCTCGGGACGGCGATCTCCGGG
>QLUB01000126.1 GCA_018725205.1 candidate division NPL-UPA2 bacterium | reverse complement strand
TACAACGCCTAAATCCTTTCGCTAGACAAAGCCCGTCACTCGTAGATGATGTCAGGGCGGGAGTGCGTGTGATCCAGCAGGAGTACGCGCGGTTGGAAAGTCTACGGTTACCAACTCTAGGACCGGTTGCAAGCATGCAGGCTGCCAGGGGAATGCAGCCGGCTCTGGCAGGTGCAGGGGCGACACTTGGGACTGGGATGACGACCTATCACGGTCCGCTGATTCATATCCAAACTATGACTGTTCGTTCTGATGCGGACATAGAAAATATTAGTCGCCAGCTATACAGGCATATCCAGACGCAGACACGTGCGCAGGGAGGTAGATAGAGTTTGAGTGGATTTACGTTCGCAGGCGAAGCCTCAATCCTCTATCATGTTCAACTACTCAACAGTGCGGAATCTGTTTTGCCGTCGAGTCGAGAGCGAGTCGTCCAGATATCGGGGATGCATGGCGCACTCCGTCTTGTGCCGGATTTAGGCGAGCGCATTCTCACGCTGGAGTGCTGGCTTGATGTAGATATTCTCCCCGCTGTTGCTGGACAGCGTCAGGCGCGGCTAGAACGTATCGCCGCTTGGCTAAACCCGTTGCGGGGGATGCAGCGCTTAATTCTTGATGCTATACCTGATCGGCACTACTGGTGCACCGTGACAGACGCAATCGATGCACGTGTTGAAGCGCGTCAGGGGATGTTCTCTGTTCAGTTGACCTGCGGGGATCCCTTCATCTACGCGACAACTCCTGCTACAGTCGTTATGACCGCTTCACCGCACACTTTTACCCAAGCCGGCACCGCTCCCGCGGATCCGCTACTGCGCCTACAAGGTGTGTCGACCGGCGCGGGCGGTCAGCAGATAAGTATTGCTATTGGTGGGAGGACTCTCGTCTATCGCGGGCCGCTGGCTACCGGCGACTGGCTGGAGATTGACTCGGCGGCGATAAACTCACCATGGCAGGCTAGTGCGAAAACAGTAACCCGCGTTGTCGGCACGACACGAACAAACGTTTTGCCGCATATGGAGCGACCGATTTTCCCGGTGCTGCCAGTCGGTGCTAACACGATTACGATTACGGCAATCGGCGGTGCGACTTGGAGCAGGCTTGAAATCCTGACGAGGAGTAGGTGGTTATAATGAGTAAAATACCGTTTCGACGTATACTGTCCCGCGAGATCTTCGCTTCGGACGTCTCCGGCCTAGGTGATGCCATACGCAAGACGGAAGCGGTACTCGATCTCGGTACGGCTATTATGACAGGGCACACAATGCTGGTCGTAGAAGACCAGCCTGACTCAACTTGGCATCGACGTATTTACGAAGCTGCGGATGATTTCCGCAACTGGGTGGAAACGCCGGCGCCGGTTATCAGGCGCGGTGGGGTGATTGTGCCAGTGGGCGAGTATCTGCTGCTGGAAGCACAGGGCGCGATAGTCTTCCATGCCCAGCAGGCAGCCGGGACGGCGATAACGGCGGATTTTACACGCGTGACAGGTGCTGCGGTTGCTCCTGACCAGACGCTCGCGCCACCAGTATCTCCGGCAGGAACGGTGCGGCAAATTGTGTCCTGGCTGGCCAACCGCGTAAGGGCGATCACCGGCGCCGCGAACTGGTGGGACGCACCCGCGACGACACTCGCCGCGGCTAGTGCGCATGTGCCGACTGCGACAGGTGTGCACGGCGTAGGCGCGAGCACTGTGGAAAGCGTAGCCGGAGCGCAGAGTAAAGTGGATACCCACGCCGCTCTCACCACCGCTCATAGCGCAGTCTCGACTCCTACAGCTAATCGAATGGTGCTGCGTGGCGCAGACGGACGTGCTCAAGTTGTAGACGGAGCAGTTGCTGCGGATATCGCCACCAGGGGGCAGGTTGATGCGCACGCCGCTCTCACCACAGGCACTCACGGTGTTGGAGCGAGTACGGTAGAGAGCGTAGTTGGCGCACAGGCGAAAGTGGATGCACGCGTCAGTGGGGGAACGCCAGCTTCGGCTACCGCGCCTGGTGGAGTTGGTGAAATTAGGTGGGATGCTAATTTTATTTACGTCTGCATTGCGACTAATACTTGGAGACGAGCAGGGATTGCAGTGTGGTAAGGAGGGTGTTCCATGTACAACACCGGCAGGCGCTATAACACGACCGTACGCTACAACGCGACACCTGCGCCCGCGCCATGGTTCATGTTACTCGCGCATGCGCAGCCGGTGCTGGTCGACGCGGGTCTGCGGCCGGTAGCTGTGCTTCACGCAGCGCATGATATTTTTGTCAATGAAACTCTGGGCGGCGAAGATAAGCTGACATTCAAAGTCCCATTTCCGGTGCCGGCAGAGCTCACCACTGGCGCGTTAATTGATATGGCGGGACGCATCTACCGCGTCACTATTACCCGCAACACTGAAACTGCTGAGGGCCTGCGTCTGCTTGACGTGGAGGCCTGGGCACGATGGTATGATCTAGCGAAGATGCCGGAGCTACCGGTGCGTGAGTTTATCGGCCAGACCATCGGCGAAATCCTGGTCTGGTTGTTGCCTGGCAGCCATTGGCACGTTGGCAGTATCGCCGTGCATCATCGGCGCAATCTGCGCTGGGCTGGCGGCGCAGATCGGTTGGGCTGTCTGCGTGAGGTTGAGCGCATTTTTACCGCTGAGATTGTCTGGGATACACGAGAGCGGCGCATATCCGTCATACCGGCAGGGGGCACGAATCGTGGACTATTTTTCTTGCGCGGCAAAAACTTGCGGTCCCTAGGGATGGAGAACGACTTTTCCGACACCGTACACCGCCTCTACCCACGCGGGCGCAAAGGTGTGTCTATTGCGGCGGCTAACGCCGGAGTGCCCTTTATTGAGATAGCCAGTCCGATGGTCCCACCACCATCTGCCGTTCTGACTGCAGAGGAGTTTGGTGACCCTGCGGAACTACTGGCGTATGCACAGGCGGTTTTTACGGCCATGCACACGCCGAAAATAAATTACGCCTGTGGCGTGCTGGATATATCTACACTGCCCGACTCAATTGAGACTGCTGTTCAGCTTGGCGACATAGTAACTATTTCTGATGAGGACGCCGGCATTGACGTCCAGGCACGTGTTGTGAGGCTGCGCTATAATGTTACGCAGCCGGAGATTAGCGAGGTCGAGGTAGCGACTACACAACCGAACCTATCGGACTTTTTTAGCCGGACGGGGGCAGCAATTCAAAAGATTAGTGATGATGTTGTGCTTGCCGACCCCGTTGTAGCTGCGGATGCGCACGGTTTGAATCCAGAATTCATCAAGTTCTTCCCCAATGTTTGTCGAAACTCTGGTTTCGAGATTTTTGGCTCGGACATGCGGCCCGCAAGCTGGGACACTACCGGCGTATCCTCGCCGGCTAGCCGTTTTGACTCTACGGTTAGTTTGCGCCTCGCGCCGGGGCAGTTCGCGGAGCAGATAGCTCCGGGTCTACCAGATCCGGCTTGGTGGCCTACACATGAAACCCGCATATCCTTTCGAGCAAATGGTGGTTCGGTCCGTGTGTCGGTTATGCAAGGTGGCGCGGCAGTCCCGCTCTGGCGCTGGGAGATTATCGCAGCTCGGGATACGCGAGTTCATACTGCTGCACCTCACTCCTTGCACTTTCCGAGTACGATGGGTTGGTATGCAGGTTTTCGTACATTCGCAGCAGTACCAGCGGTCGCCGGTGGACCGATTCGATTACGCTTCGAGAACGACGGGACGGCGAATGTATTTATTGACGCTGTCACAATAGAGGCCGACTGGACAGGTAGACATCCCAGCTTCTACACACCTGGGCCGGCGAGCACACCAGTGGTGGCACCGTTGACAATCAATGCGCGAACGACCAGCTATACATTACTAATAACGGATGCGGACGGTGTACTCGTCACGATGGACAGCGCAACAGCTATAACACTGACCGTGCCTGCCGCGGCGGCGGTACCCTTTCAGATCGGGACACAAATTCTAGTCAAGCAACTTGGCACAGGACAAGTTACCATCGCGCCTGCGACAGGGGTCACACTGCGGAGCGCAGACGGCGCGCTGAGATGCCGTGCGGCTTTTTCAGTTGCGGGACTGATTTTAATGTCTCCGAATACCTGGTCGGTGATGGGAGATGTGACGACGTGATTATCTGGCCTGCAGTGATTGCCCGGCGGAGAATAGTGGGCTTAGTGCGATTCCTGTTCGCTTGGGGTGATAACGGGTTTGGCCAGCTAGGCGATGGCACTATAAGCAGTCGGCTCATTCCGACACTGATTGGCACTGATACGTGGCAGGCGGTATCGGGTGGCAGCGACCATTCCCTAGGGATTCGTAGCGATGGGCGACTGCTCGCTTGGGGCCGGAACAGCCATGGCCAGCTAGGCGATGGGACTATCACTGACCGGCGCATCCCGACGTTGATTGGCACTGATACGTGGCAGGCGGTATCGGCTGGGGGTTGGCACTCGTTGGGGATTCGTAGCGATGGACGACTGTTCGCTTGGGGTGCAAATGGGAGTGGCCAGCTAGGCGATGGCACTATCACTAACCGGCGCACTCCGACACTGATTGGCACTGATACGTGGCAGGCGGTATCGGGTGGCAACGACCATTCCCTAGGGATTCGTGCCGATGGACGCCTATTCGCTTGGGGCCGGAACAGCCATGGCCAGCTGGGTGATGGCACTACCACTAACCGGCTCACTCCGA
>QLUB01000125.1 GCA_018725205.1 candidate division NPL-UPA2 bacterium | reverse complement strand
CCGCGCCTCAACGCGTGCGTCAATCGCGTCCGTCACAGTGCACCAGTAATACCTATCAGGTATGGAGTCGAAAATCAGTCGCTGCATCCCACGCAGCGGGTTTAGCCAAGCAGCGACCCGCTCCAGGCGTGCTTGCCGTTGGCCGGGAACAAAAGGATGAGTGTCTACATCGAGCCAGCATTCCAAAGTGAGAACCCGCTCACCAAAATCAGGCACAAGTCGCAGTGCACCATGCAGTCCTGACATTTGCACAACTCGCTCGCGGCTTGGTGGTAAAACAGATTCCGCGCTGTTGAGCAGGCGGACATGATAGAAAGTCGAAGCCTCGCCGGCAAAACTAAAGCTACTCATCTGCGATTCCCTCGCGCTCTGGTCTGTGTCTGGATATGCCGATGTAGCTGCCGGCTAATTTTTTCTATATCTTCTTCAGAGCGGACAGTCATGTTTTGGATGCTAACTAACGGGCCAGTGCGGCGGTCTTGTCCTACGTCCAGAACGTCTTGTAATATCGGTGTGGGTCGTAGTGGCCCATGAGGTGGCACAAGCGCGGGAGTTAATGTAGGTCGCAACGCTCGGTCCTGCCTCACGCCATCAACAATCGCACCAATCCTTTGACCTAGTCTGCGCAGAACATCTTGTAGTATCGTCACAGGTCGTAACGCTCTAGGAGAAGGACCAACTTGCTGATGTGGCACATCTAGTTCTTGCACAGCAGGAGCAACCACTCTAGGTGCAGGTGTAACCACAGCAGGAGCAACCACTCTAGGTGCAGGTGTAACCACAGCAGGAGCAACTTTGCGCAACATGGCTGTCGCCCCTTCCGCTGCCGTACGAGCGTCTGCTAGCGCAGCCTGAACCATGCGGCTTAACTCCGTCGCATAAGGCCCCAAGCCTTCAACTAAACGCTGCCCGAACGTAACACCAACATCACGCCATCCATCCCCGAAAGTTTTAAGTAATGCCAAAATTTCCGTTTGATTATTGCGGATTACCATCTGTTCTGCAAGCGCACCAAGTCGTGCTTCAGACAACTTCCCATCCCACAGGGTTGTGGCCGAAACTTTGGCGGCTTCTTCTTCTGTGCGTAATGTGGTCAGTTGATCCTGTAAATCGCGCCGTCGAGTATCACGGTCAAACCGTGACTGTCCTTTTGCAAGGTCTTTTTCAATTTCCACGATGCGGTTCATAATCGCGGCCCGTCTGCGAGCATCAACCTCATACCCCGCCTCACGCCGCAACATGTTGAGTTCCGCCACCTTCTCAGCGCGGTCAGCATGGAAATCCTCCTGCCGCCCAGCTTCATCAAGCAACCCAAGCTGCGCATCTATCGCGGCACGTCTACCGGCAAACTGTTGATTGATTGCGTGCATTGCTGCGTCGCGATCTTTCTCATACTTCCTGCGCAAAGCCCTAAATAACGCGTCATATAGTCGGTTGACACGGCTCGTGGCAGCACGAATACGATCTTGCGCACGCGACGCTGCAACTGAGACAGCCTCGCCAGTCTGAGTCGCCTGGACACCCACCTGTCGTAGACTAGTACGGAACCGGTCGGTTTGCGTTTTGGATATCCCAGCCGCCTCTGCTTGTCGACTTAACCCAGTAATATGGCTTTGCAGCGACTCTGTGCTTCCCTGTGCGGCTTTGGACTGTGCGATAAACCCAGCGGCAAGTGCAACCCCTGCAGCAGCACTGATAAGCAACCACGGTTTTATCGCCGCAAGTGCAGCAAACTTTAACCATAATGCCGTTGTCGCCTTCCATATCACAGGAATCAGCTTCACGTAGGCCCCCTTTAATAAAGCAATGCCCGCCGTAATTTTGGTGCCTGCGCTAATTAAAGAGCCCATAACACTCAGCACGGGGCCTAATGCCGCCACCAAGCCAACGAAAACGAGGATGGTGCTTTGCACAGACGGCGAGAGGTTGCTAAACCACGCTACCGCCGCTGTAATCCCTGCAATCAGTGCCGTGATATGGGGTATTAGTTTTGTAAGCGCATCTACTAGTTTCTTGCCGATCGGCTCGACCGCAAGCGTCACTTGGTTGCGTAATATAGCCATTTTTTCGGCAAACGTCTCAGTGTCTT
Source organism: candidate division NPL-UPA2 bacterium (assembly GCA_018725205.1). Taxonomy (GTDB): domain Bacteria; phylum Bacillota; class UBA994; order UBA994; family UBA994; genus UBA994. The sequence goes on along the minus strand of QLUB01000125.1, from coordinate 2,610 downwards.
GCCCAGCCGACCGGACGGTCTCTTTGCTAGCCGCGATCTCCTGCATCAGGCCCTCAATCTCAAACCTGCCCTCTAGGATTGCCGCCGCCATATCAGGGCCCGCACGTGCGCCAAAAACCTCCATGGCTAGTGCGGTAGCCTCAGCGCTTGGCCCTAGCCGCTGGATTTCGGCGATAGTCTGGTTGAGGCCCTCACGCATCGGCACGCCTTCTTTAGCAAATTTGCCCATAGCTATGCGCAGACTGCCAAGTACAAGTTCCGTGTTTACGCCTTCGCGCTCCCACTTCCCCATCATGGCCGCCGATTCTTCGATCGTAAAATTCATCGCCCGCAAAGGCGCACCAAACTGGACAAGTTTTGCAGAAAGCTGGTCAACACCGATGCCGGTTGTTTGACTGGTTTTCCAGAGCAAATCCAACGTTTTGGTTTGGTCTGCCGTGGCAACACCCCAGTCGCCGAACACACGTGTGGTCTGCGCGATTAGAGGCGCGACTTCCACTTTTGCCAAGCCCGCTAGGTCGAGCATTCCTTCGGCTAGGGAGCGCAACGGCTCGCCTGTTAAGCCCAAGCGAGTATTAAGGTCGGCAATGGCCGTACTGACCTGAGCGGCGTTTTCCGGCACACGGGCAAAAACCGCCTTAAAATCGTCTCCGAGGAGCTGCAGATTTTCTCCCGTCGCGCCCGTACCCGCACGGATAGTAGCCATAGCGCTCTCAACCTGTACCGCCGCAGCGACTGCGCCCGCACCGATGGCCACAAGCGGCAGCGTGACGCCTGTGGTCATGCCGCCGCCTATGGCAGTCATTTGTTTGCCCACAGCCTTCATTCGCGAGGATACGCGCTTCATGCTCTCGTCAAAATTACTGGTGTCGCCGAATATGTTTACCCGCAATGTCCGCTCAGCCTTAGACATGTACTTTCACCAACTCCCCGCCCATGGCAATGGTAATCGCCTCCAGAAGCTCGCGTTGTTTTTGCGCTGACTGCGCCTGCGCGGGGAGTTTAGCATGACGAAAAACCGAGAAATCATCCATCCCCATAGCGCGGCTTTTCTGAGGGTCACGGTTTACGTTGTAAATTATCGCCAGTAGCAAGCTCGCCTGGGCATCCCGCTGGTAATGTCCTTGCAGGAGCAGGACGGTCTCGGCGGGAGTCAATCGCCAGTAGTCGTCCGGCATAATGCCAGCAAGAAGGGCGTCTCGCTCTACGCTTGAGACGATAATTCTTTCAGAATCTCTCCTCGCAAGGTCTCTTCTTCCAATATCTTCTTCCGCAGGTCCTCTATCCGTAGAGACTCCTTTTTCTGATCCTCCACCCGCAGATTGTATGCATCCAAAGCATCTGCTAGTGCGTCCCCCTTCCTCATCTTCTTCTCGCTGCGCAAAGGGGGGGAAACTGCCATGGCCTCCCCTACGATGTCGGTTATTTTTTCGTAGCCTAGATCATCAATAATATCATCGACAATCTCTATTGTCGCGCTTGGATGGTGGCGCAGTAACCCTGCATGCAAGAGAATGGTGAGGCTGCCGATGCTGTCCTGCATGGCGCTTAGCGGATGCCCCAAGTTTTTTTCGGCACAGCGGAAAGCGCGATTGTCGAAGTATAAAGTATATTCACGTTTCAGCGCGGAAAACTTAGTCCCGATATCCATAGAGGCTCCCTCCTTACCACGTCAAGGTAGGCGGCCCGCTCAGTTTAAGGGACGCACTGAATTCGATCCGGTCTTCCCGTTGCGGATTAATACTGAAGGTTTTCAGGTAACCTATCACGCGCCAAACTCCGAGGCCGCCGGGGAGTGTGACCCGCCAGTCGCGCGTCAGTGCAGTCAGGCCAGCTAGCGACCGCTGTGTCGCATCAGCTATCCAAATGCCTGAAAATTCTAGTTCACCAACATCTGCCAAACCTCCAATATACCGCTTGAATCTATCCGCTGCATCATGCGTGGTGACCTCGACATCATCTACCTCACCCATGCCAAATTCGCCGATAGTCTCAATGCGCGCGATGTTGCTCCAAGTCGCGCCTGCATCTGCCGATACCGCTAAAAGCGTCCCGTGACCGATTCTTTCCATCGTTTTTGTCCCTCCTAAACTCTAAGTACGGCTACGGAAATAGCCGTAATGAGTGAGTAATCAATATAAGTCTTCCCTATGTCTGCGCCAGCTATCTGATTATGGTTTTCGCCAAACACCGGCCCGATCAGCCTGTCTGTGCCGTTCGGCACTGTTACCACCCTCGCTGCCAGTGCCAACCCATCCCGTGAAAAAGTGGACGGGATGGTCACTGTCACTGGTGCGGTGTGCGCATTCCGCACAAAGATAAGCATCCCGCGCTCCGTATTGGGAAACATATGCCCAGCCGTTATCGCTGCAGTCAACGTAGGCCACATCCCCGTAGGCGTTACCGCCTGGACGCTCAGGTCCACTCTTGCCATTTTTCTCCCCGCCTCCCTGATTAATTATTCTCGCCAAACTTTTGCCAGCTCGTCTAAAACCTCTGCAAATTTCCGGACGGCCTCTTCTCTTTTTGCCGCTAGGGCCGGTCGCAAAAAGGCCCTCTTGCCACCCTTCCCATATTCGTATCGCCTCGGGTAGTTGTAGCCTTTTGGGA
>QLUB01000124.1 GCA_018725205.1 candidate division NPL-UPA2 bacterium | reverse complement strand
TGCCATGTGCCATGTGCCATGTGCCATGTGCCAAGTGCCAAGTGCCAAGTGCCAAGTGCAGTCCCCTACGACATCGCCACCCCCTACATCCAGATGCTGACGGAAAAGATTGTGCTCGGTCCCCGCAAAATAAAAGTCGCTGTCGACTGCGGCAACGGTGCGGCAGGCCCGCTGACGGAGCGATTTTTAGACGCCCTTGGCATCGACTATATCCCGCTCTACTTCACCCCCGACGGCAACTTCCCTAACCACGAAGCCGACCCCACCAAAACAAAGAACCTCAAGGACCTGCGTGCCAAGGTGCTTGAGGGAAACGCCGACCTTGGCATTGGCTTTGACGGAGACGGCGACCGCATCGGCGTGGTCGACGACGCTGGCAACATCATCTGGGGCGATAAGCTGATGGCCCTTTTCTGGCGCGAGATACTCCCTAAGTACCCGAACACCACCTGCTTGGTCGAGGTAAAGTGCTCGCAGGTACTTATAGATGAAATAACGCGCCTTGGCGGTAGACCCGAATTCACAAAAACAGGCCACTCGCTGATTAAAGCCCGCATGCGCGAAACAGGCGCCGTGTTTACCGGCGAAATGTCGGGGCATATCTTCTTTGCTGACGAGTACTACGGCTTTGACGATGCGCTGTATGCCGCGGGCAGGCTCTTGCGCCTGCTTTCCCACAGCGAAGCGAGCCTTTCTTCCCTGCTCTCCACCTTGCCTACATACCACAGCACCGCCGAAACCCGCATCAGTTGCCCGGACGATAAGAAATTCCACGTAGTAGCTAAGCTCACTGCAGAGCTAAGCCGCCTCTACCCCACCGTTACCGTCGACGGCGTGCGCGTAGAGTTCCCCGCGGGGTGGGGGTTGTTCCGCGCCTCTAACACCGGGCCGGTGATCGTGGCGCGCTGCGAAGGAAAGACGCCCGAACTGCTTGCTGACTACTGCACAATTATGGAACAGACATTGGCCAAAGTGAGCTCGGAACTGACGTTGATGTGGGAGCTGTAAGAGTCTTTTCAATCGTGGTCACGCTGATGTCCGGGCACATAATGTCATTTGTGCTCCTTTGGATGCGTCAGCCAGCGCAGCTTCTCCGGCGCTGTGGCAATCAGCATGTACATAGGTACGCCCTTCACCAGCCCAAACTCCGGATAGTCCGTAGCCTGAACAAAGCGCAGAGGAGCGACTTGGGCGTAGTTCGGGTTAACCGCCCACTCCCTGCCGTCGCCTCGCTTAAACAGGTAATACGCGCCGCCGCGCAGCGCCCGATACTCCCCGTAAACACTCTCAAATTCGCTCGCCACCCAGTTGGCCATCACCAGCACTTCGCCCCCGGCGTTAATGGTCACATGACCGTAACCCGGCGGTATAACTACCTTGTCGCCCGGGCGCGCCACGACAACATAGGCGTCATCAATGTCACTGGTCGCTCGTCCCCCGTCACTTGTGGCTGGTCGTTTGCGGAAAGCCGCTTGGCGTTGCATCAAATATGTCGCCTCGCCATGCAGCACCTCGTACACCTCGGGGTAAGTCATCCCCGTGCCAGCCTTAACCGGGTGGTAGTGCCCCACCGTCTTATTAAACTCACCGCCCACCACACCTGGCATAATCACCGTGACGTCGTACCTCAGCCCCAGATCCCGCATCACTGAACGGTGCTCGCACATCCCAACATCGCGGTACATAAAATAGAGCTCCTCGATACCACCCGCATCGTCTGCCGCAAAGGCATACCGTGCGTCGCTCAGCCGCCTGCAGGCAGGCTCCACCTCGCTTAGCCCTTCGCCAAACACCAGACCGCACTCGCCTAAGCTAAGCGGCAAACCAGATACCGCGCGCAAATCCACCCCAAAACCACCCCTTGCTTCTCCCACCGCTTCTCCCACCGCTTCTCCCACCGCTTCTCGCTTCTCAGCGTAGTAGCCAGAGGGGAATGTAGGCGATACCGTCTGAACTTTCTAGCTTCTCTTTGGTCACTACTACTAGGTGCTTCGGGGAATAACGAGATGAGAAGGCCTTGAGACCTTTGAGGTCGCTAGCCGCGATCTGATTACGGTACTTGACCTCTAAAGCCAGAATAGTCGTCTTCTTGTCGACAACTGCATCCACTTCCTTTTGATCCTCTCGCCAGTAATACACACCATACATATTGCGCTCGGCATATGCACGAGCCATCTGCACCACCATACCCTCAGCCAATAACCCTATCTCAGTGGGCGTAAGTTGGTCGAGTTTTAGTAGGGCGTTACGTAGACCATTATCGGCTACTGATAGTTTCTTGTTCTTGCGTATGATTTTGCTCATGTTAGTGGAGAACGACTCCTGTACTGTTACAAGAAAAGCCTGAGAAAGATAGCCAAGATAGCTGCTTACCGTTAAGGCATCTACACCGAGGTTTGCTGCCAAGGTAGCGTAGGCTTGCCCTTGTGAAGTGTTTTCGGCAATTAGGTAAAGTAGCCTCTCTAGGACTTCCGGGTTCTTTACATTAAACACACTCACTATGTCGCGATATAGACCTCTAGACACAATGTCCTCCGCTAGCCGCTTCTGCCACGCTAATAGGTTATCGGTCTCAAAGTACTCGGGGTATCCGCCTACTAGGAGATACTCCTGAAGTAGTTTATTGACCTGCGGCGCTATGGCATTGAGCTGTAACGCCGATTCCTGCAGACAGGCGACATACTCATGAGGATCGTCAAAACAGCTGCCTTGTGGCAAATTAAACAAGGCCCCTTTAGACCTGTACGCATGATGAAAGCTAATGAACTCTGCAAAGGAGAGCGGCAGCACCTTAATCTCCTCGCTCCGTCCAAGAAGTGACTCGTGTGCTCCCTGGAACAGGTGTGCCGAAGATGACCCGCTAATGACAAACTTGGCCTTGACGCGCCGGTCGTGGAAGGCCTTGAGGTACTGTGACCAATTGGCCACGGTGTGGATCTCATCGATAAATACATAGATCGGCTCTGTCAAGTTGTAGAGATCCTCATATAGAAACCCGGAGGTATACGCGTCAAGCAACGCATCAATGGTGGTGTTAGTCATGAACAACATCGGGTCGTCGCAGCTGAAAAAGATCACGCGCTTGGGATCGGTGCCGCCATGCAGCAAATGCTGCATGACTTGAATGATTAGAGTAGACTTGCCAACACGGCGTGGTCCAACTATGGCAGTAATCCTACGATCATTTAGTTTGCTCACTATGTCGTTGAACTCAGAACGTACAGTTCTAGGTAGAAAGACAGCATCAATGTGCCCGGTTATCCACCACCGATTAATGCGCGCTAGCTTCTGCAATAGCTCCACTGCAATCACCTCCTACCTCAAGAATAGCGATTATGTTGGCTACAGTCAATATAATGCACCGTTTATGTTGGCTATATGCGCGCACCCACCGCCTTAAGCTCCACAATGAAGCAATAGGCTCCGTCCCTACTGCTTCGGGAGGGTCGGCGTGCCGTGTATCGCGTACCCAGTCGCTCTGCCGGAGCCTATCTTTTTAATGTATCCCTCTTTCAGTAAGTCAGCCAGAGCCTTTTCAATCGTGGTCACGCTGATGTCCGGGCACATGCTGGCAATATCTGACTTGGCCAACTTCCCTAGCCGCTTATCAAACACGGCCCTGACCCTATCGGATTTATTTAGCTTGTGCACCGCAGCCGGTTCTACCCGATCAGCAAACTCCTTGTAAGCTCTCACCAGTACGCCCAGCTGATAAGTCACAAATGGATGGTAGCTGTTTTGTCCGGCGTGCCACCCCTGCGAGCTCAGCTTAAGAGTCTCGTAATAGCTCTCTTTTGTGCGCTCGATAATCGTTTCTAGGCTGAGGTACTTACCCACGGCGTAACCGTGCTGATAGTGCAGAAGCAGGGTCAGGAGCCTGCTCAGCCGTCCGTTACCGTCGTTAAACGGGTGAATACACAAAAAGTCCAGTACAAACTTGGCGATCAATAACAACGGGTCAGTTCTTCCCTCATTGATGGCATCGTGATACGCAGCACAAAGCCTTTCTACTGCTCCCGGCGTCGCAAAAGCCGAGAGCGCTTTGAACCGGACACGCCGCTCCCCCTGTTCATCCACTTCTTCAATCACATTGTCCTGATTTTTGTATTTTCCCGCAGTAACCGACGGGTGAAAGCCGTACAAATCTCGGTGTAACTGGAGAATGACGCCTGGACTTAAAGTTATATACTCGTAGTTTTCGTGAATCGTGACGAGAACTTCTCTATAGCCGGCAATCTCCGCTTCAGCCCTGTTAAGGGGTTCCGCGTTATGCGCCACCAATTGCTCGAGTCTTGCCTCTGAGGTAAATATCCCTTCAATGCGGTTAGATGCCCCTGTGCTCTGTATTTTGGCCACGTTAAGCAGCGCTTCCAAAATGTCTTTTTTTGCGGTCAGAAATAGCGTTTGCTTTCCCTTGTACTCGTGAATCTTTGCCACCAAGTTCATGATTTCTGGTGTCATCAGCTCTGTATCTAGCGTCCTGTAGTTAAAATCTTTCAATCAGCTCACCTGCCCCGCACCCGCTTTATATGCATCATTCTACCTCTATTATGTACAGATAGCAATGGGAATATGCATAGGCTCCGTCCTCACCGCTTCTTTCACCCCATGTTGCTGGCACCACTGACTGACTCTCTTGACGCTTACCCAAGCGCGACCTGCTGCTGCCTGGAAATGGCCCAAAACGGGGTATTGCTGTGGTCACATTTTATAGTTATAATAAATGTGAGGTGAGCACACTTTATGGAA
>QLUB01000123.1 GCA_018725205.1 candidate division NPL-UPA2 bacterium | reverse complement strand
TGCGGCATAAACTCGAAGCGCTTGGGAAACCTAATTTCGATGTTAGAAGTTACAGGTGAGAGGGGTGAGGTTAGAGGTGAGAGTTCCCGACGATCGCCGCCACAGCCACGAGTTCATATACCCTGAATACCATGAGTGGCCGTTCCCCGACACATTTGACCCCGCCACCCATGCTGATTCCGCGCTGATCCCGCACGCCGTGAAGTCTCCGCCCGTAGGTCTACACGATCAATGGGATTATCCCTATGTTTGGGGCGAGACCTATCATCCTTACGGCAGGCTTGACACGGTCTAAGTGTCGTGCTAATGTTGTGAAAACAACATTGACAAGGAGCAGTAGGGAAGGGAAGCCTAAGAGAGCTGCCGGCTGGTGCGAGGCAGTGGCCAATCGACCTGAAACTTGCCTTGGAGTTGGCACCGGGTGGCACCGTTATCTGCCGTTAAGTGGATGCTCACGCATCAATGAGAGTGGTACCACGGAAGCGCAGCCTTTCGTCTCTTTTTGGAGACGCGAGGCTTTTTTATTTTAAGGAGGCGATTCTTTTGGCTAAGTACGGCAAAGAGACTGACGCGAAGTGGCAAAAGAAATGGGACGATACAGGGCTATATAAGTTCAATCGCGAGCGTAGCGCTAAGAAGTTCTATTGCCTCGAGATGTTCTCATACCCCTCGGCTGCGAATTTGCATGTCGGGCACTGGTGGAATTTTGGCCTGACCGACTCGTATGCCCGAGTCAAACGCATGCAGGGCTTCGAGGTCTTTGAGCCGATGGGCTTTGATGCCTTTGGTTTGCCTGCCGAAAACTTTGCCATTAAGACCGGAGTTCATCCGCGCGACTCCACTATGCAGAATATCGCCACCATGCGCGGGCAGCTCCGCACCATGGGCGCGATGTTTGACTGGGATTACGAAGTCGTCACCTGCGAGCCCGACTACTATAAATGGACGCAGTGGCTGTTCCTAAAGCTATATGAGCGGGGACTGAGCTACCGCAAGGAAGCCCCCGTCAACTGGTGCCCAAGCTGCAACACTTCGCTGGCTAACGAGCAGGTAGATGGAGGGGCTTGTGAGCGTTGCCAAACCGAAGTGACGAAAAAACATCTGACGCAGTGGTTTTTCAAGATTACTCACTATGCCGAGGCGCTGTTGGCAGGTTTAGAAAAACTGGCTTGGCCCGAAAAAACCAAGACCATGCAGAAAAACTGGATCGGCAGGAGCACTGGCGCGTCGATTCGCTTTGCCGTGACCGACAGCACCGCGGAAATTGAGGTGTTCACCACACGTGCCGACACTTTGTTCGGGTGTACCTATATGGTACTGGCACCAGAGCACGCACTCGTAGATGTCCTCACCGCACCCGAACGCGGGGACGAGGTCAAGCTCTACCGCGAGTACGTCAACAGACAGAGCGAGATCGACCGTCTGTCGTCGGCACACGTTAAAACCGGCGTGTGGATTGGAGCACACGCTATCCATCCGTTAACCGACGACCATTTGCCTATCTGGATCGCCGACTATGTTCTCGCCACCTATGGCACCGGCGCCGTGATGGCTGTACCCGCACACGACGTGCGCGACTTTGCTTTTGCCACGCAATACGGCTTGCCCATTACGCGCGTAATTGGCAGAGCTACCCCCGAAGTTGACGACACTTTGCCTTTTGTCGAAGACGGCATCCTCGTCAATAGCCAAGCATGGAACGGCCTCACTTCCCCTGCCGCCCGCGAGCGCATCGTCGAACAACTAGCCATGAGCGACCAAGGACGCGCAACCGTCAATTATCGCCTGCGCGACTGGCTGGTTTCTCGCCAACGCTACTGGGGCGCGCCTATCCCGATCGTACACTGCGCTTCCTGTGGCATTGTACCCGTACCGGAAAGCGAGCTACCTGTGTTGTTGCCCTACAACGTAGACTTTACGCCGGATGGGCAATCTCCGCTCTCGAAGTCCGAGGAATTCCTGCGGACGCCATGCCCGCAGTGCGGTATAGAAGCGCGGCGCGACACCGATACCCTAGATACCTTCGTATGTTCATCGTGGTACTACTTGCGCTATCCCGACAACAGGAATGCATCCGCACCATGGGATCCCAGCCACATCAACCGCATGCTGCCGGTAGATATGTATGTGGGCGGCCCCGAACATGCCGTGATGCACCTCCTTTATGCGCGCTTTATCACGCATGCGCTGTGTGACATGGGCTACGTCAACTTTACCGAGCCGTTTAAGGCGCTGACCCATCAAGGCATCATCCTCGGCGCAGATGGGGAAAAGATGAGCAAGTCCAAGGGCAACGCAGTTTCTCCTGATGCCTATATCGATATCTATGGCTCAGATGTGTTTCGTTTGTACCTGCAATTTGGCTTTAACTACCTTGAGGGAGGGCCCTGGAGCGAAGACGGCATAAAATCCGTAGCACGCTTTGTCGACCGTGTGGAGCGCTTGGCCGACAGGGTAGGGGAGCTAGAACGGGGTGCTAGGCCAGAGTCGCTCGGTCCTGCAGAGCGTGAAGTAGAATACGTAATGCACAATTCAACTAAAAGCATCACGCGTGATATAGAAACGTTTGGTTTTAACACCTGTATCTCGCGCCTGATGGAGCTCTTAAACAGCCTGAACCGTTACGACACCGAGGCGGAGCGGAAACACGGGGGTTTCATGCGCGAAACATTCGCCATTTTTGTCCGCCTCTTGGCACCGTTTGCCCCTCATTTGGCAGAAGAATTGTGGGCAGGGCTCGGGCACCAGAACTCCGTCCACCTGCAAGAATGGCCCCAGCATAGCGAATCAGCACTGGTTAAGGACACGGTAGAACTCGCAGTACAAGTAAACGGCCGCATCCGCGAAAAAATCCTGGTGCCAAGCGATGTCGACGAGGAAGCGATAAAGGCAGCGGCCCTCTCTGCAGAAAAGGTTGCACCATTCCTCCAGGGCACGAAAATACACAAAGTTATCGTGATTAAGGGCAGCCTAGTCAATATCGTCGTTAAACCGGAATGAAGTGAAAGGCGCTCCTCGCGAGCGTCTTTTCTATAGGCGAGAGATGTTCTTGGATAATGACAAAGCCGAGGGAGTATTGTATACTATATGCAAAGAGTGGCGACCTATCCGCCACCTCGCTCTAGGAAAAGAGGAAACAAGATGATTAGTCGTAACGTCACCATAGACGGTAACACTGCAGCTGCGCACGTCGCCTACGCCTTTAGTGACGTGGCGGCAATTTACCCCATTACGCCTTCGTCTAACATGGGCGAGATGGCCGACGAATGGGCCGCCGCAGGCAAGCAGAACATGTGGGGGCAACCCGTTTCCGTTACCGAACTACAATCTGAAGCTGGGGCAGCGGGTGCGGTGCATGGCGCGCTGGTTTCTGGCGCATTGACAACAACCTTTACTGCCTCGCAAGGGCTGCTACTGATGATACCAAACATGTACAAGATTGCGGGCGAGCTGTTACCGACGGTGTTTCACGTATCAGCCCGCGCCTTGGCAACGCACGCCCTCTCGATTTACGGCGATCACTCCGACGTAATGTCGACACGGCATACCGGCTTTGCTATGTTGGCCTCGGCTTCTGTCCAAGAAACTATGGATTTAAGTTTAGTAGCGCATCTGGCGACGCTTAAAGCCAAGGTGCCTTTTCTACACTTTTTCGATGGCTTTAGGACTTCGCATGAGGTGCAAAAGATCAGTGAGATTAGCTTTGAGGCTATGCGAGCACTCATAGATATGAGGGCCGTGCGTGACTTCCGCGGCCGCGCACAAAATCCCGAGTTTCCGAGGCAACGCGGTACCGCACAGAACCCGGATATCTACTTCCAAGGGCGCGAAGCGAGCAACAAGTACTACTTGGCGGTTCCCGGCATCGTGGAGGATGTGATGCAGCAGGTAGGTGAGCTCACCGGACGCCACTACCAACCCTTTGACTATGTAGGGGCACCTGACGCAACCCACGTGGTCATAGTTATGGGATCTGGGGCCGAGACGGTAGAGGAGACTGTCAACTACCTTAATGCGCGGGGCGAAAAACTAGGCGTAGTGAAGGTGCGTTTGTATCGCCCCTTTAGTGCTCAACACTTCTTGCAGGTCATACCGAAAACCGTCACCCACCTTGCCGTCTTAGACCGCACCAAAGAGCCGGGGTCACCGGGAGAGCCGCTGTATCAGGACATTTGCACGGTTTATTCGGAACTAGGCATTCCGAAGACCATCGTGGGGGGACGTTTTGGGCTGGGGCTTAAAGAATTTACCCCGTCTATGGTCAAGGCCGTTTTCGATAACCTGCGCCACGAGAACCCGAAGCATCACTTCACCGTAGGGATAAACGACGATGTCACATTTACTTCGCTCGCAGTCGCAGAGAACATCGACACAAACCCGGCTGATGTCTATCGCTGCAAGTTCTTTGGACTTGGTGCCGATGGCACGGTGGGTGCAAATAAGAATTCGATTAAGATAATCGGCGACCATACTGACCTCTATGCCCAGGGTTATTTCGTGTATGACTCCAAAAAATCGGGGGGCATTACTGTCTCTCACCTGCGTTTTGGCAAAAGCCCCATTAAAAGTCCATACCTTATTGACGAAACAGATTTTATTGCCTGTCATAACCCTTCGTTTGTGGGGCGCTATGACTTGCTCGCAGGGATTAAGCCTAGCGGTACTTTCCTGCTAAATTCTCCGTGGACACTATCGGAGATGGATACCAAGCTTTCGGCTGCCATGCGCCGCACCATCGCCGCCAAAAGGCTTA
>QLUB01000122.1 GCA_018725205.1 candidate division NPL-UPA2 bacterium | reverse complement strand
GGAAGAAACATCTACGCGCACTTTCCTGTGTCTAAAATTACGGTTGATCTAGGTCACTTGGCCCACCGCGAGAGCTCGGAGTATGAGGGCTTTGTCGAGCGGCTGGTAAAGCTACTACCCGGCCTAAGGGAACACCAGTGCTCGGGTCATGCCGGAGGTTTTGCTCTGCGCTTGCGCTCCGGCACTTACTTTGGGCATGTGGTGGAGCATGTTTTCCTCGAATTGCAGGCCCTTTCAGGCGTGGCACCGCTCACCGATCTCAGTGTAGAGTTGATTCAGGCCTGTCTGGAGGACAGAGAGGTGGATTTAGCTCGCACATTAGAAGCCATGCGTGCCCGGATCGCCGCCAGTCAGCTTGGTCCAAGCACGGCAGCGATTGCTCTAGCGGCACAGCAACGCGGGATTTCCGTGCGTCGCCTAGGTGTAGACAGTCTGCTACAGTTAGGGACCGGCTGTTTCGCGCGGCGTGTGCAGGCCACGGTTGGGCATGAGACGTCGAGTATAGCCGCAGACATTGCCTCAGATAAGACCATGACTAAGTATGTGCTGGCCAAAGCAGGGGTTCCGGTGCCTTTTGGCTATACCGTCACTACGCCGGAGGAAGCCCTACAGGCGTGGAGAACCATAGCCAAGCCGGTCGCCATCAAGCCAAGCGACGGCAATCAAGGTCGCGGCGTAAGTCTTAATGTCAACTCCGACGAAGAAGTGGGCGAGGCCTTTGCCCTAGCAAGGCGACACAGCAGTAAGCTCATCGTTGAGGAATACATTGAGGGTAAGCACTACCGGATTCTTGTCGTAGGCGGCAAACTGGCAGCGGCAGCAGAGCGCATCCCAGCGCATGTGGTAGGGGATGGTAGCCACTCCATACAAGAACTTGTAGGCCTAGTCAACCAAGATCCTAGGCGTGGCGAAAAGCATGAGAAGCCCCTAACCCGCATGGTCATAGATGAACTCGCGCTAGGCGTCTTGCGGAAACAGGGGCATGCGCCGACAGCTGTCCCGACCCTCGACGAGATGGTGTTTCTGCGTGGGAGCGCAAACCTAAGCACGGGCGGCACAGCGACTGATGTGACCGACGAAGTGCACCCGAGCGTCGCCGAACTAATGGAGAGAAAGGCGCAATCATCGAAGTCAATGCGGCTCCTGGCATTCGCATGCACCTGTACCCATCGCATGGCCAGGCGCGGGATGTGGCGGGCACCATTGTGGACATGATCTACCCGCCGGGCAGCCACACAGAAGTGCCGCTGGTTACAGTCACAGGCACTAACGGCAAGACTACAACCACGCGACTAATCGCGGCAGGTTTGCGACGGGTGTATGCACATGTGGGATATGCAACATCTGCGGGCGTCTACATTAACGAGCGCTTACTCGTCAGCGGCGACACAACCGGCCCTTGGAGTGCAGGCGTCTTACTCTGCGATCCCTTAGTGGAGGCAGTCGCCCTCGAGGTGGCGCGGGGCGGGATTATTCGCGGGGGGCTCGGCTACAATCTCGCTGATGTGGCCGTAGTTACTAATGTCACCGAAGATCATCTTGGCCAAGACGGAGTCCGGGATATCGACGAGCTTTGTCACGTCAAGGCACTCGTGGCAGAAGCCGTACGCCTCGGAGGGAAGGTCGTCGTAAACGCAGAGAACGCCTACAGCCTGAGGGCGGGGCACCGCTCTGGCCGCGAGATGGTCCTGTTTGCCAAGGAGCCAAATCGACTGCTAGACGAGCACCTAGCGCAAGGTGGGCGTGCGGCGTTTGTCGCTAACGGCTTATTTCGAGTTGTGCACGGGGGCGAAACCTTGCTCACTTTAGCTGTCGACGATGTACCCATCACTTTTCGGGGCAAGGCCCGTCATAACGTAGAGAATTGTGCTGCTGCCTTAGCCGCTCTCTACAGTGTCGGCGTGCCGTTAGAGGGGTGCAGAGAGGCGCTTAGGCAATTCAAGCCTGACCTTGCTCACAATCCCGGACGGCAAAAGGAAGACAAGGACTTACGGGGTCGCAAGCCTGGCGAGGTCGCCACACTACTTTGTTCAGGCGCGTCAGCACATCGCAATCCTGCCGATATAGCAGTAGTGCTGGACGAAAGGCAGGCCCTGCGCGAGAGCCTAGCAGCAGCGACAGAACACGACCTAGTTGTCGTGTTCTATGAGTCACTTGAGGCTACGCTTGATCACCTAAGTTCTCTGGCGCTGGAGTTTGGAGCAGCCCCGCTGCACTAGAAATGTATGCGCAGGTGTATTAGAATGGGTGAGAGGTGTATGTTGTGGCTGTGAGGCTCCTCTCCCCCGCCAAAGTAAACTTGCGCTTGCGGATTTTGGGGCGCAGGGCAGATGGCTACCACGAAATAGACACGGTTGTGCAGTCGATTGACCTTTGCGACGAGATTACGATAGCGCTCTCAGGCTCGAGCTTGCGTGTTCTTGCCCCCCCGCATTTGCCATCCGGGGAGGGGAATCTATGCTACCAAGCCGCACAGGTTTTTTTTGCCCGCCTCAAACGGAGCGCCCATGCCTCTGTTTGGCTAACTAAGCGCATCCCTGTGCAAGCGGGGCTAGGTGGCGGGAGCAGCAACGCCGCTGCGGTTCTTTTAGGGCTGAACCATCTGCACGAGAATCCCTTTAACCCCACAGAGCTTTCCCTCCTAGGAGCGACCCTAGGCTCCGATGTGCCGTTCTTCCTTACGGGGGGCACCGCGCGCGCGTGGGGGAGGGGCGAACATGTTGAACCTTTACCGGATGCTAGAGGCTGGTGGCTCCGCATTGTGAAGCCGGAACTAGGTTTGTCTACAGCAGAGGTGTATGCCCTGTGGCGGCCCGAGAAAGGCGCAGCAGACGTTTTGGCAGACGACGCCTTTTTTAATGACCTCGAGCAACCGGCGCAAACACTTATGCCTGCTCTAGCTGATTTCTATCGCATGCTGATAGCAGATGGGGCGGAGAGAGTGCTCCTTTGCGGCAGCGGTTCGGCGGTATGCGGGTTCTACTCCAAGCCTCCTGCGGGCGCATTGCCGCTAGCGAGAGGCCACCGCGAGTTTGTTGCGCGTACCATGACGCGTTTAGAATACAGCCAAGCCACGGCGGTTAAGGAGTGTGAGTTAGCATGATTCCGATCAAACTCGAAAACTACAAGCCACTGCGAGATATAGTTTTTGAGCACCTACGCACCGCGATTATTACGGGAGCGCTCAAGCCTGGCGAGAGGCTAATGGAGTTGCAGCTTGCCGAGGACATGGGAGTGAGCCGTACCCCCGTGCGTGAGGCGATTCGCAAGTTAGAGCTTGAGGGGCTAGTGAGCATGGTAGCGCGACGCGGCGCCTACGTTTCTGACCTTAGCATTCGCGATATCGCCGAAACATTTGAAGTGCGAGCTGCCCTCGAATCCCTAGCTGCCGGCCTTGCTGCCGAACGCATTGTGCCGGAGGAGCTAGAGAAGCTCGAGCGAGTACTAGTGGAGATAGGGACGTGCGAACTCGGGGACGACATCGAGCGCATGGTTCTGCTAGACGAGGAGTTCCACGCCCTTCTCTTTGCCGCGACGCGCAACAGCAAGCTGTCTCAGATTATCGGCAACTTGCGTGAACAAATCGCCCGCTTTCGCCGTTCGTCCTTGTCTACCCCTGGGCGGATCAAAGCAGTGTTCCACGAACATAAGAGCATTGTCGAGGCCATTTCCGACCGCAACAGCGCGCTAGCGCAAGCGCTCGCTAAGGAACATATAGAGAATGCTGAGCATTCGTTAATGGACTGGGTCAAAGAGCGCAGGACATAGACAGGAGGAAGGCTATGCACGCCATAATTCTCGCCGGTGCGTCCGGTCAAGACGACTTCGCACGTCGCCATGGAACTAGCAACAAGGCGCTTATTCCCATTGGGAGCAAGCCTATGTTCGCGCATGTTCTCGGGGCTCTGCTTGACTCTACCTTGATACAGACCATCGTCGCGGTGGGGCCCGTCGCTGACTTGGTGCGCTTTACAGAGCCGCGCGTCACCTTTATCGAGGACAGCGGAGACATGGTCTCCAACTGTCTGACGGCAGTCCGTGCCTTGCCGGGGAGCGAGCGCGTAGTAGTAGTCACGGCGGACATACCCATGCTTACGCCTCGTGTACTGGAGAGCTACTTAGCAAGCATAGCCGATAAAGAAGGGGACTTTTTCTATCCCATTATCAGCAAGGAAACTAATGAACGACAGTACCCCGGCGTTAAGCGTACTTACGCGACGTTGCGCGAAGGTACTTTTACCGGGGGGAACTTGAGCGTAATCAACGTAGCCGTTGCCGAGCGCATCGGCAGCCGGATGAGAGAATTCGTCGCCTTACGTAAGAGCGTGCTCGGATTAGGGTCGCTCATTGGCCTAAAGTTCCTGTTTAAGCTGCTAGCGGGGCAGCTCTCCATTGCGGAGGTTGAGCAGCGCATGTCCGATTTAATGGGGTGCAAATGGGTTGCTGTGGTTTGCCCGTACCCGGAGATTGGCACCGACATCGACAAAGACAGCGACCTCGACATAGCACGTCGTATTTTGGCCGGGGCATGAAATTCACCCTAGGGGAGACCATAAAAAGGGCTGTTCCGCGATAGGCGGAGCAGCCCTTTTCGGAACCGTTATCTATTGGTGGGTGGAGAATGTGATTCTACGTCGCGGGCACCGTTTTCGCGCAGTATCGTCGAAGCACGGTCCATTTTGCTGTCACTGCACCTAAGCACGGCAAGGATCTTGCCTTGACGGACTTCCTCCTGTAATTGGCGGCCCCGCGTCTCCGGAATGCCCCAGTCGAGTAGCCCCCCCGCCAGTCCGCCAGTCGC
>QLUB01000121.1 GCA_018725205.1 candidate division NPL-UPA2 bacterium | reverse complement strand
AGCCAGTACATCTTTCTATATCTTGTTACGCCAAGCTAATTTATAACTTTGACGTTACCCTGTCGTTCCTTTAGATGCCCCTTGACACTCCGTCGCAAAAGGTATAGCTTGTGTATAGAAGTGCCTTTAATTCTGCCGCACGTGATGCGGCATAGCCCTGTGAGGCTGGGAAGGCAGCAAGTGTTAGCTGTGCCCTCCCAAACTCGCGGGAGGGCCTTTTGGTTTGCCTAAGTAGTGTTTAGGACTGCGTCACAGGAGAACTTACGAAGGGAAGGGGAGTATCAATGCAGCTCAAAGGAAGACACCTCATCAGCCCAAACGACCTGACGCTCGACGAAATCGACGGCATACTGAGGCTTGCGCATGACATGCGGCAGAACCGCCGCGCTTACGCTGACTCCTGTCGCGGCAGCATCCTAGGCACGCTGTTTTATGAGCCAAGCACACGCACTAAACTTAGTTTTGAATCGGCCATGCTGCGCCTAGGAGGGCAAGTACTCGGCTTCGCTGACGCCAACACATCTGCTGTCGCCAAGGGCGAATCCATCGCCGACACCATCCGGGTGCTTGACGGCTATGCGGATGTCGTAGTCATGCGCCACCCCAAGGAGGGGGCACCTAAGCTCGCTGCGCGCTATGCACGCGTGCCGGTGATTAACGGTGGCGATGGCGGACACCAACACCCGACGCAAACCCTGACTGACCTTTTGACGATCGACACCTATAAAGGGCGGCTACACGGTTTGCGCGTGGCCTTCTGCGGCGACCTTAAATTCGGGCGCACTGTCCACTCGCTGATTGAGACGCTAGCCCGTTACCCCAAAGCTCAGTTCTACCTAGTTAGCCCCGAGGAACTAGTACTGCCGGAGCGCCTGCGGCAACACCTCGAGCGTAGTTTCCGCTGCGAGATGATTGAGTGCCGACGCCTTGAAGAAGCGCTGCCGCATGTAGATGTCCTGTACATGACGCGCATCCAGCGAGAACGCTTCTTTAATGAAGCGGATTACCAGCGGTTAAAGAACAGCTACATTCTCGATGCGGAGAAAATGCGCGAGGCCCAGCCAAACATGATAGTGATGCATCCTTTGCCGCGCGTAAATGAAATCGCCTACGAAGTGGACAAGGACGACAGAGCAGTGTATTTCCCGCAGGCCGAGCTCGGAGTTTATGTGCGCATGTCGCTTATCTCACACTTGCTGGGGGTGAATCAATAATGGAAGTCACAGCTATCAAAGCGGGTATCGTGATTGACCACATTGCCGCAGGGAAGGGGTTACTCATCTTTAACAAGCTTAACTTAGCGGCCTTAGGTTACCCTGTAGTCCTCTTGATGAACGTTTCAAGCCAACGCATGGGCAAGAAGGACATTATTAAAATTGAGAACTTCACAGCTGTGGACACGGCGATGCTGGGCCTTATAGACCCTAACCTAACAGTGAATGTGATTGAGAACTGCGGAGTCGCTAGGAAAGTGTGCGTCACCACTCCCGCTGTAGTCAAGGGGTTATTCGCCTGTAAAAACCCGCGCTGTGTCGCCAATGCCGACCCTGACGTCAGCCCCACTTTCCACTTGCACGATGAAAAGACGCGCAATTACGTCTGTGAGTATTGTGAAGAACTGACGCGAGTGAACTAGAAAGGAGGTCAAGTACGTGCGTTTCTCTGTTGACCGGCTTGTTAAGGCAATATCCGAGCGGCGTTCCACCCGCAACTTTACAGGGCATCCTATTTCTGCTGAAATCCTAGAGGCACTAGCACACACTAAAGACCTGCAGCCGCTCGGTCTAGCCAGCTGCCGCACTGTGCTACTTTACGACCCCGCCGGGTTTGACACGGTTTTTACTGGCATTGTCGGGAGTTACGGCAAAATACGCGGCGCGACGGCCATCTTGGTGCTAGTTGTTCCGGCATCTAGTGGGGACGAAGGGAAGCTAGAGGCGGGGTTCATTGGCGAGCAGTACGTGCTCTTGGCCACTGCGCTAGGGGTAGCGACGTGTTGGGTGGCGGGGATGTATCACCACAAGACGCTAGCGACGCATCTGAGTCTTACCCCTGATGAGGTTATCCAGAGCATTATTGCGCTAGGCTATGCAGAGTCTAAAAGAGACGCACTTGGTATACTGCTGCACACCTTTGTGCGTCGAAAAAAGTTGGCAGAAATCGCTAGCCCACTTCTATTGAACGGTCCGCCGTGGCTCAAAACAGCGCTTGAAGCCGTGCGGCTCGCTCCTTCAGCCGTCAATTTGCAGCCTTGGCACTTTGACGGCACGCCACAGCGCGTTGCGCTACGGGCTACACGCCGTGCAGCATTCACAGCGATTGACCTTGGTATCGCCATGGCGCACTTTGCACTGGCCGCTGAAAATTCGGGCATGCGCGGTGCATGGCAACAGGAAGGTAACACCTTGGTATTTTTGCCGGCAGAAAATCCCCGTTAGTGTGATTACCGTCACATTTTTCTGCGTTCGTGCGCGATAAAATGTGCGTAGAAACCTTGAAAGGGGATATGAGAGATGGCATTACGTAAGATCATCAAGATAGACGAAGAACTCTGTAACGGCTGCGGGCTGTGTGTGCCCGGGTGTGCGGAAGGAGCACTGCAAATCGTTGATGGCAAGGCCAAACTAGTTAAAGAGCAATACTGCGATGGTCTCGGCGCATGTTTAGGCGAATGTCCGACCGGAGCGCTCACCGTTGAGGACCGCGAGTCCGTAGAGTATGATGAAGTTGCTACCAATGAATGGTTGAAGAGCATTGGACGCCCGACTGTGTCTTCAGCACACTCAGCGCAGGAGGCAAAGCATCACGCGCCGCCTCACCAGCCCGAGTTGCCGTGCGGTTGTCCCGGCACAAACCTAAAGACTTTTGGCAAGCGCCAAACAGAGCAGCCTGCCAACGTGCCTGCGAGTGCGGGTCGTTCCGAGCTTACACAGTGGCCCATTCAGCTGATGCTAGTACCTCCGAGTGCGCCGTTCCTCCGCGAGGCCGACCTACTACTGGCTGCCGACTGCGTGCCCTTTGCTTACCCCGATTTCCACAGGAAAATGCTCAAAGGGCGTGCGCTGCTTATCGCCTGCCCGAAACTCGACAATGCCGAGCTTTATGTAGATAAGCTCGCCCAGATGATTCGCCAAAACGACTTTCGCAGTATTACCATCGCGCATATGGAAGTACCCTGTTGCTTTGGGCTAGGTCGCATCGTCAACGAGGCCGTTAAGCGCTCTGGTGTCAAAGTGCCGGTGATGAGCATTAACGTCGGCGTGGAAGGCGAACTCAAGTAAGCTTCGTTCCGCAGGCGGGAAAGAAAACTCACGGATTCACTGACGAACCGTGAGTTTTTCTTTTTACTTAGGCAGGAAAAACCGTCTAGTGAGCAGAATAACCTAAGGATACTATTTATGAGGAGCTGGGTGTATGGGCAGACAGGAGCGTAGGCGTCGCCTGCGGAAAGAAAAATCTTCATTACCGTGGGACATGATTATTGCCGGGCTGGTGCTGGTGCTTTTTATCAGCATTGCCGTATGGTCATATTTCTTCCCGATCATCACCGCACAGTCTTACGCCACGGGGAACCCACGCGTTCACCGGCATATGATCAGTCGTGCCTTGCGTATGCTTGAAAACAAGCCTAGCCTAGAAGTGATGTACAGCTACGTTAATGAACAGAATGTAACGACCCAAATGCGCGCCAAAGAAGAAGGAGCGAAGATAACGCTAACTGACACGACGACCAATGTGGCTACTGAGTATACACCGGATACCGTGCCCGATAGGTACATGCCTATGACCGCAATTTTCGCGGAATTAAGGCAGGCTTTGCGTGACGCCGACTTCGTCACCTCCCATCAAGAACCGGAGCCCGGTGGCCATCAAATGCTGCGGCTTGCCAAGCAAGTGGGTCAGGACGTAACGGAAGGATTCTTGCTGTACTTCACGCCTGATCACAACATCGACATGCTACACTATTTCCGCCGTGTCGCCGACGATGTCTATATTCAGCGCGTGTATAGCGGGTTCATCACCGGCGTTCCCCCTGCGGGCACGCGACCATAATCCGATGGCTGTCCTGTTAGCAGGGCAGCTTTTTGCATTTTGATTTTTGTTTTTTGTTTACAGCTCAGCGGATAACGATGGTATAATTGTTGATAATGGATAAGGCTTACTATCATGTTTGAGGCGGGTGGGTACTGTGAAGCAAACCGACATCCTGAAGCATCTCACGGATCTCTGTATGCAGATTGGCGCTATGGCAGTGGCGGAGCCCCTTGAACGCTCTTCCGCGGACCTAACAAACAGTCAGCTCTTGGCTTTGCGCTATATACTGCTTCACCAAGATTGCACACTAACCGCACTCGCCAAGGGCTTGGCTATTTCTAACCCCGCTACGACAAAAGTCATGGACAGGCTTGAGCGCAAAGGGCTAGCTGTGCGCGCACAAGGCATCGACCGACGCCAAACAATAGCGTTGCTCACCCCAGAGGGGCGGGCAGAGGTGCAGAATTACCTGAAACTGCAGATGGATGCATTCAGTGCACTATTCGCGGTGATGACACCATCCGAGAGAGACTCGCTGCAGAAGGGCTTAGAGGCGCTGTCCGCCGCCGCCGTGCGCCAGTGGCCTGGCTGGCAGCAACTTTGTCTGCGTTGCGGCACCGGTTGTGCACAAGCGGACTGCCCCTTGTTTCGTTACCGCGGGGCCTGAGGCGGGCTGAGCGGGAACCCGGCCTTACGCAGGCTGAAGTAGAGTGAAAGCGCGATGGTCGCGTCCACCACATGATGTAGCAATGTACCGATACCTACAGTCACAAGCGCCGCATACATGGGGAAGCCAAAAGG
>QLUB01000120.1 GCA_018725205.1 candidate division NPL-UPA2 bacterium | reverse complement strand
TTCACGGCGTAGGCACATCGACCGTGGAAAGTGTAGCCGGTGCACAGGCGAAAGTGGATACTCATGCAGGAGTGACTGCGGCACATAGTGCTGTACCTACAGCCACAGCTAGCAGGATTATCATGCGAGACGCTGCTGGACGGGCGCAGGTCGTTGATGGCGCAGTAGCGGCGGACATAGCCACCAGGGGGCAGGTGGATGCGCATGTCGGTGCTGCCGTGGGTGCTGCACATGGTGTTGGCCGGTGGCCTGGGGACAGAATAGCGACAGCGCGGCTAACAGCAGGGATTGATTTGAATACGGTGAGGACGGCTGGTTTTTATGATGTTGGGGACGCCCTGAACCGGCCTGCTGACGTCTCTTCCTGGCTATTCCTTCATGTCCAGGAACATCCCCCTGCTTGGTGCGCCCAAACGGCGTTAGACCTCAACTCAGACAGGCTATGGACAAGGCGTTTGAGAAATGATGTATGGCATCCCTGGGTAGAAATTGAAAGCGTCGCGGGCGCACAAGCAAAAGTGGATACACGCTTGCGTAACGATGGTGGAGACACTTTGCGCGGCGGATTGGCGGTCACACCGCTTGCTGCGCCAACTGCGCCAACCGTCACCGTAGTAGGCGCGGCAGGGACTACCACATACCGTTACCGCGTAACAGCGCGGTCACGAATCGGTGAAACAACAGCTAGTCCTGAAACGACAATCACGAACGGGAATGCGACGTTATCCGCGACAAATCTCAACCGGATTACCTGGGCAGCAGTGCCTGGCGCGGTTGATTACCGCGTTTGGAGGATATTCAGTGGCGGGACACCCGCGACAACGGGTGCTATCGCAACGGTTGCCGCACTGACCGTGGATGATACTGGTCTTGCGGCGGCGGGCGTAGTACCGACAGCTGATACGTCAGGCGCTGTCAACACTAATATGGCGCTTCCGACGGGGAATATAATAGAAATTCAGTCGCCCGCCAACCCGCGTCTGAGATTTCGGCAAACAGTAGCCGCCAATTCGTGGGAAGTCGGGATAATTGATGCTATGCATTTCACTCTGTTTGATGTGGGAAATGGAGTTAGTGTTATTCGAATAGATGCAGGCGGAGGTTATGAACAGCGTAACCAATTCGGGATCGTGATGAGAGTATCAAACATCGAGCGGCACGTAACTTTTGTAACGGGAAGCGGCGGCAATGTTGGTATCGGCACACTAGCTCCAACCACGCGTTTAGATGTGGCGGGAGACACTCTCCGTCTCCGCATCGCCCGCACTCCCGCATCCGCGACTGCGTCAGGTGAAATCGGCGAAATATGCTGGGATGGCACACACGTATATGTTTGCGTGGCTGCAAATACGTGGCGCAGGGCAGCTATCACCGCGTGGTAAGGAGGTAATCCATGTATAACTCCGACAGACGCTACAACACAACCATCCGCTACAATATGTCACCCGCGCCTGCGCCGTGGTTTGCGCTGCTTGCCCATGCACAACCGGTGCTGGTGGACGCCGGCTTGCGGCCGTTGGCTGTGCTCCATGCGGCGCACGAAATTTTCGTCAACGAAACGTTGGTCGGCGAAGATAAGCTAACGTTCAAAGTACCGTTTCCCGTGCCGGCAGAATTAACCACAGGCGCACTGATAGACATGGCCGGGCGTATCTACCGCGTCACCATCACCCGTAATACAGAATCAGCCGAAGGCTTGCGTCTGCTTGACGTGGATGCATGGGCTCGGTGGTATGATCTGGCTAAAATGCCGGAGTTGCCAGCGCGCGAGTTTATCGGCGCGACCGTCGGCGAAATCCTAACCTGGCTGCTGCCTGGTAGCCACTGGCATATCGGGCTTATCACCGTCCACCATCGGCGCAACTTACGCTGGGCAGGTGGTGCAAACCGCTTGGAGTGCCTGCGTGAGGTTGAGCGTATTTTTACTGCCGAAATTACCTGGGACACACGAGAGCGGCGCATATCCGTCATACCGGCGGGTGGCACGAATCGTGGACTTTTTTTCCTGCGCGGTAAAAATCTGCGTTCGTTGGAGATGGAGAATAATTTTGTTGACACAGTCCACCGTCTGTATCCACGCGGGCGCAAAGGCATAACTATCGCGGCGGCGAACGCGGGCATACCGTTTATTGAGGTAGCCAGTCCGCATGTCCCGCCACCGTCTGGCGTTTTGGTTGCAGAGGAGTTTGGCGACCCTGCGGAACTGCTAGCCTATGCGCGGGCGGTTTTCACGGCCATGCACACGCCAAAAATTAGCTATGCTTGCGGCATACTAGATGTCTCTACGCTGCCTGGCTCTGCCGAAGCGTCTGTCCAGCTTGGCGACATAGTGAACGTCTTTGATGAGGACGCGGGTATTAGCGTCCAGGCGCGGGTTGTGAAACTGTGCTACAATGTCGTAACACCGGAGACTAGCGAAATTGAAATCGCCACCGCACAGCCTGATTTATCTGACTTTTTAAGCCAGATGGGAGCAGCGATTCAAAAAGTTAGTGATGATGTTGCACTTGCTGAACCAGTCATTGGCGCAGATATGCATGGTCTGAATCCCAAATTTATCAAATTTTATCCGAACGTTTGCCGGAACTCTGGCTTTGAGGTTTTCGGCTCGGACATGCGGCCCGCAAGCTGGAGCACAACTGGTGTATCGTCGCCGGACAGTCGGTTTGACTCTACCGTTAGTTTGCGTCTTGCTCCAGGGCAATTTGCGGAGCAGGTAGCCCCGGGGCTACCAAACCCTGCCTGGTGGCCGGCGCATGAGACGCGCATATCATGCCGGCTTAAAGGCGGGCCTGTGCGGGTATCAGTTTTGCAAGGCGCGGCAGCAGTCCCGCTTTGGCGGTGGGAGGTTGTTGCCGCTAGGGATACGCGGGTACATACCACTTCACCGCACGTCTTGACTTTGCCAGGAGCCGGAGATTGGTTTGATGGTTTTCGTACATTTGCGGCAGTGCCAGCGACCGCTGGTGGGCCGATACGACTGCGCTTTGAGAACACAGGGACTGCGGACGTATTTATTGATGCCGTCACGATGGAGGCGGATTGGACGGGGCGGCATCCTAGTTTTTATACACCAGGGCCGGCAAGCACTCCGGTAGTTGCGCCACTGTCCATCAACGCGCAAACGGCGAGTTACACGCTAACATTATCCGACGCGGACGGGGTTATTGTCACGATGAATAGCGCAACTGCTTTGACTTTAACCGTGCCTGCTGCGGCAACAGTGCCTTTCCGCATCGGGACGCAGATATTAGTCAAGCAGCTTGGCGCGGGGCAAGTGACGATTGCGCCTGCGGCAGGGGTAACGTTGCAGAGTGCTGGTAATGCGCTTAGGTGCAGGGCGGCTTTCTCGGTCGCAGGAATGATATTAATATCGCCGAACGTATGGTCGGTAATGGGGGATGTGGCAGTATGATGATTTGGCCTGCGGTAATAGCTAGGCGAAGGATGGTAGCGGTTGGGAACTTGTTTGCCTGGGGATGGAATATAAAAGGTCAACTTGGTAATGGCACTACAGTTGACCGGCACATACCAACGCCGATTGGAACGGAAACATGGAGTGCGATAGCTGGAGGACATTGTCACTCACTAGGAATTCGTACAGATAGACGATTATTTGCTTGGGGATGGAATGGTAGCGGCGAACTAGGTGATGGTACTAATACACAAAGACTAACACCAACGCCGATTGGAACGGAAACGTGGAGTGCGATAGCGGCAGGAGTTAATTATTCACTAGGAATTCGTACAGATGGACGATTATTTGCTTGGGGATGGAATGGTAGTGGTCAACTAGGTGACGGTACTAATACACAAAGACTAACACCAACGCCGATTGGAACGGAAACGTGGAGTGCGATAAAAGGAGGCAACAACCACTCACTAGGAATTCGTACAGATGGACGATTATTTGCTTGGGGATGGAATGGTAGTGGTCAACTAGGTGACGGTACTAATACACAAAGACTAACACCAACGCCGATTGGAACGGAAACGTGGAGTGCGATAGCCGCAGGAGAATCTCACTCACTAGGAATTCGTACAGATGGACGATTATTCGCTTGGGGAATGAATATAGAAGGTCAGGTAGGTGACGGCACGACAACTGACCGGCACATACCAACGCCGATTGGGACGGAAACGTGGAGTACAATAGCCGCAGGACTTTATTATTCCTTAGGAATTCGTACAAATGGAAGATTATTCGCTTGGGGAGCTAATGGTCGTGGCCAACTAGGTGATGGTACTACAGTTAGCCGGCACACACCAACGCTGATTGGAACGGAAACGTGGAATGCAATAGCTGGAGGAGACTCTCACTCACTAGGAATTCGTACAAATGGAAGATTATTCGCTTGGGGAAGAAATGTAAACGGACAGTTAGGTGACGGTACTACTACACAAAGACTAACACCAACACCGATTGGCGCAAAAACATGGCAGACAATAGCGTGCGGACTGGACCACTCTCTAGGACTCTTAACATAATCCAAAGTTGATGGAGAAAGGGGGCATATTAATTATGGCTGAATCTGGTGGATGCGTGCTAGCTCGGCACGAGGAGCGTATCAAAAATCTGGAGGCTGATTTCGGTGAGATGAAGTCGTGCCTGCGGAAAATCCACGGCTTGCTGATGACGCTTGCTGGGGGGATGATTACATCTTTGATTTTACTGGTAATCAATCTTGCGGCGGGGAGGTGAAAAGATGGGTATTGACTGGAAACGAAAATTAACAAGCAGGAAGTTTTGGATGGCGGTGACAGGGTTTGTGACGGCGATTTTGGTAGCCTTCGGTGTGGACGACTTAACGATTGAGCAAGTTGTCACGATGATTACGGCAGCGGCTGTGC
>QLUB01000012.1 GCA_018725205.1 candidate division NPL-UPA2 bacterium | reverse complement strand
CCCCGCCGCAAACGAGGACTAAACGGTCGCGCAATCCCTCGGCCTCGAGCAATTCTACGAGTTGGGTGAGGTTCGGGATATGGACGTCCTTTTGTGTCACGACTTGCGAGACAAGCAGGCAGTCGGCATTTAGCTCTATTGCCCGGGCAATAAGTGTTTCGTTGGGCACCTGGCTGCCGAGGTTGACGGCAACCATCTCGGGATAGCGCTCTAACCCATACTCGCCCGCGTAACCCTTCATGTTCATAATGGCGTCAAGCCCGACGGTGTGGGCATCTGTACCGGTGCAGGCGCCTATCACCACGACTTTGCGGCCAATCTCTTGGCGGATGAATTCGTTAACGGCGTAAAAGCCCATCTGCTTGGCGTCGACTTTCGGCACAGAGATGGCGGAGAAGTCGATGGACACGGGTGTTTTGGCATAGACCACAAAGAAGCTAAAGCCCTCGCCTAAGTCCCCCATATGCACTACGCTGACAGCCTCAAAACCCATGCGGTGAACAATCTGCTTGGCGGCCTCTTTGGCTTCGGGGCTGGGGGGGACGGGCAAAGTAAAGGAGAGCTGCATGGCGCCGTCGTTAAGGGTGTCGCCGTAGGGGCGAATCTCCATTACTGTTTACCTCCGCTCACGTATTGCTTCGATAACATAGGCAAAACGAACGGGTTGTAGTAGTCGTGCGCTTGCTTGGCTACTCCATCAAGCCCCTTGCCCCCGAATCTGCTCCGTTTCACATCGGCAAAAATGCCCTGCTCTATAGCTTCCATTAGGCCTATCTGCTCTACCCGCTCGAGCAAGGCGAGCGCTTTGGTCAGCACCTCGTCGGCGCGTTGTTCGGCCTTGCCGCCCGGAACAAAGGTGATTTCGTCAGCAAGCGCACGCGCCGCGCCCATAACGTACTTGGCGTTCTCTAAGGCGAGGTAGCGGTCCTGCAAGAAGGGCGTATGGATGGCTTCGGTAAGCATCCCAAGCAGATGAATCCCTTGCCCCGTAAGCACCGAGGTCAGGTTAAACAGGGCGTTCATGCTGTGCCCTCTAAAGATGTTGCCGGTCATATGTTTGGTCGGCGGCATGTACTTTAGGGGCGCGCGCGGGAAGATTTGGCGCGCCATTTGTGCCTGTGCCAGTTCAAGCAGCATGGAGCCCTCTTTGTCTGGGTCAATCTCAAAGGCGTGACCGAGGCCAATTTGTTCGTCGGGGAGACCCGAGAGGTGCGCAAGCTGCTCGTTAATGAATTGCGAGGCCAGCACGGTATGCGCTGCTTCCACGGCGTCGGCAGTGGTGAGATAGTTATCCTCACCCGTGTTGATTATTATTCCGGCGTACCCGTTAATAATGCGGGAGAAATACTGGTCGATGAGCGTGCGCTGCATGTTAATGTCGCGGAATAGGATGCCGTAAAGGGCGTCGTTAAGCATCATGTCTAAGCGTTCGAGCGCGCCCATGGCGGCGATTTCTGGCATACACAGGCCGGAGGCGTAGTTGACGAGGCGGATGTAACGCTGGAGCTCTTCGCCCACTTCGTCGAGGGCGCGGCGCATAATGCGAAAGTTCTCTTGCGTGGCGTAAGTGCCGCCAAAGCCCTCGGTAGTGGCGCCGTAGGGTACGTAGTCAAGCAGACTCTGCCCGGTGGTGCGGATAACAGCGACAATATCGGCACCAGCCCTAGCCGCAGCGCGAGCTTGGGTGACGTCTTCGTAAATGTTGCCAGTGGCCACAATAACATATAGATAAGGGCGTTCGCCTTCGCCGAGTGTTGCTAGGAGCTGCTCGCGCTCTTTGCGGCGCGACGCAATGCGGCGGAGGGCTTGGTCGGTGTAGGTGTCCGCTAGGGCTCTGGCTGCGTCTGGTCTAAAGGGGAGCTTGGCGAGCGAGATGCGCCCTGCCGCTAACTGTTCGGCGACTTCACGCGGTGTCTCTGCAAGCGAGGCGCAAGCATTGCCAAGCGCGAGTGCCGCGCCGCGCGAAAGGAGGCCCCCCCGCGTAATGTCTTCCACCACGAGGTTCGCGAGCGGCACGCCGTCGCCGTCAACTCCTTCAATGCCAAAGAGGCGCGCTACGGTGCGCTCTACGGCCGCAGTAGTATGCGCGGCGATGAAGCTGTGGATGTCAGCGCTGATGCGCGCCGCCGCACTGCGGGCGCGCGTGACTTTGGCCTCGTCTAAACTTAATTTCGGCATATGGATGCTCCTTTCTGCCCTGTAGATCGCCGCTTAGCGGCGTAAAAGCTTGGCCGCGCGCACGAGGATGCTCTCGGGCAGGCCGAGGTGGGAAGCTACGCGCAACGCCTCCCGCGGCAAATGACGGGTGGGCTCCGTAGGGGTAAGGGTATAATCCATAAGTTCCGCGAGGTCACGCCTACTCGCCGCAGGGTCGTCCGCTAGGGCTTCGGCTAACTCCTGGCTTGGCACATTGCTTAGGCCCACAACTTGCCAGTGGGCAACGCCGCGCAGGTACGCTAGGCGGTCGTAATGGGTAGTAAGCAGGCAAATACTCGGAGACTGCGATAAGTGCTCGGCTACGGCCTGGGCGAGGGCGCTTCCTTCAGCGGGGTTAGTGGAGGAAGCAAGCTCGTCCACAAGCAGTAGCGAACGCGTTTCTACTTCCGGCAGCGCGGCGCAGAGCGCGGCAATTTCATGCCCAAAGCGGCTAAGCCCGGTAACAAAAGCGCGATACTCGCCGGTTAAAAGGGAGATGTGCGCAAAGAGGCCCGTGCGGCAATGGCTTGCCGGGACAAACATGCCGTAAGCGACAAGGGCGGCGAGGAGCCCTACCGTGCGCAGGGTGACTGTTTTGCCGCCCATATTGGCGCCGGTCACTATCGCCACCCCGGCTCGCAGGCTAATGCTGATCGGGGTGAAGGCCTTGCCCTGTTTCTTTAGGCTTGCTTCTATCTCGGGGTGACGGGCGGCGACCATAACAAATTCCGCGGGTTCATCTCGCCCGACTAGTTCCGGCCGCACACAGCGCCAGTTCCGCGCGAGCAAAGCTTTACTGAGTAGCAGGTCTAAACGGCCTAGGCTCGCAATCGCCTGGCGTAGATGCTCCCCTACTTGCTTTACGGCTAAGCTGAGCTTGTGTCTCACTCTTTCTTCTTCCTCTTGCTCGTATTTAAGCAAGCGGTCAAGCTCCTGCGCTAGAGTAAGTTCTTGTGATGTGGGCTTTAGTTGGTAATAGCGCTCGGTGTAGGTTTCGCGGCTTAGGATGAACTGGGCGGTTGCCTCAATGCGACTCTGCAGGCTTCTGTCGTGGCGCGGTGCGGCCAGCTCTCCCGCAGGGTTAAACGACAGTCCGACAAGACTCGCTGCCCGCTCTTTCTGGCTTTCGCTGAGGCGGCTGGCCGCGCGCTGCTGTGCGCGGATTTTGGCGCGATATTCCGCGAGGCGCACCGAAAAGCTATCAGAGAGATAAAAGGACGGGGAGCCGGTCTTGTCTGGGTCAAGGAGAGCGAGCAATGCATAAAAATCCGGCGGCTCGTACTTTGCTGGCAGCAGCGGTGAGAGTGTGGTTAGAATCTCCTTGATGCGGGCGAAAAAATAGAGGTTCTGCTTTAGGGAAAACAGCTCGACGTCAGAAAGAACGCCGCCGGCAAGGACTTCGTGCAGCGGCTCACGCCAATCTGGGAGCTCGGCTAGGTAATGACGGATTTTTGCTAGCTCGTCTGGGTGCGTTGAAAGTAGGGACAAAGCGTGCTCAAGCGAAGCGAGCTCTTCTCTGAGGGCGCTTTCTTGGCCCGGCTTAAAGGGGGGCGCAGGGTCCTTGCTTGGGCCTGCCCATAGGGAGAGGCGGGCGCGAGACTAGCGAGAAAGTAATCGAGGCCAAGCATGAGGCTGGCGTCAGACATAACACACCTCCTACAGGGGCACTTCCATTTCGCTCAGAAACAAGTCATATACCGGCAAGGGGGCGAGGGCGCGGGCGAGCTCTAGGGCGAATTCTTTTGGGGTGTAGGATTTTCCGGCAGGGGCAGTGGGGTTGACGGTAACGGCGAGGATGCGAATGTTCTTTAGCACCTCCACAGAGCCGCCAAGATGCAGAAACCTCTGCCAGATTTCGGGGCTGACGAACACGTGGGTGGGGTCAGGGGAGACGAGGCGAACCTGCTTCAGGAGGCGAGGGTGATACAGGAGTTCGCCGAGCAGGGAGTCGGTGATGGCGCCGGGGATAACAAGCGAGAAGGGTTTAGCGGGCGAAAGGTGGCTAATCACGGCGGCCGCATGTCCTAAGGCTGAGGTAAAGGGCAGCTCCCGCAGGCCATCGCTGTCTACAACCACAAGCTGCCCGGCCTGAACAGC
Source organism: candidate division NPL-UPA2 bacterium (assembly GCA_018725205.1). Taxonomy (GTDB): domain Bacteria; phylum Bacillota; class UBA994; order UBA994; family UBA994; genus UBA994. Next base: position 18,743 of record QLUB01000012.1, on the reverse strand, counting down.
CGCGCTTGCCGCTTGCCGTAGGGCTCCGTCGCTTACTTCCGGCAACGAGAAAATCGCCTTCACATGCATGCTGCGGATAAGGATGCGCCGCATGTTGCTGCCGGCCACGGCCCCGGTGGCAATCACCGTGCCGTCGGTAATCGTGGGGGCGGCGGAGCCTACGCGGTCGAGCGCGCCATCGACGATTACCAGTTGGCAGCCGAGCTTTTGCATAGTGGCGATACAGTGGCGCATTTCGGCAAAGCTATCCGGCCCAGCGACCTCCACATTGCCGCTTTCGCGTGCCCGCACCAGCATTACTTCGCCGAGTGCCGTAATGTAATTGGTTGCCGCTAGGATTTCGAGCCCTGCGGCGGCGCGGGTGAGCGTGGCCGTGGCGGTGGCGAGAACCGTGCCCTCGCGCACGGCGATGCGCGGTTTGGCAAGGCGGCTGAGTACGTCGATTTTCTCGCCGTCATACCCAATGGAAGATAGGCCGAGCGTAACGCCCGCATCGGCGCACTGCCGGATGATGCTGTTTACGGCCACCGTTTTGCCGGCATTTTTGGCTAAACCCACAACGGAGACCGACCTGCACCCGCTCTGTTGGATGCGTTCAAGGAGCCGCATGGCTATTTGTTGCGGCGAAAGCGCTTGCGCTCTTGGTGCAAGCCTGCCGGCTCAATGGAGACTTTATCGCCGGTAAAGAGTTTAGTTAGCCCCAAACCGTCCTGCGCTCGGCAGAGTTTGCAGTCGGTGCAGCTGCTTACTCTGTCGTGGGGCTCGGTGTAGGCGGAGATAACGCCCTCGAAGTTGCGCAAGATGACTTTGCGCTCGGACATGGAGATTAGGTACTGCGGCATGACGGGTATTTTGCCGCCGCCGCCCGGCGCGTCCACGACAAAGGTGGGCACGGCATAGCCTGAGGTGTGTCCGCGCAGACTCTCGATAATTTCAATGCCGCGGGCGACAGAGGTACGCATATGTGAAATGCCTTGCGAAAGGTCGCACTGGTAGATGTAATAGGGGCGCACGCGCATCTTAACTAAGGCGTGCACGAGCTGCTTCATCACGTGTGGGCAATCGTTGACGCCGCGAAGGAGCACGGACTGATTGCCAAGCGGTATACCGGCGTCGGCTAGGCGAGCGCAGGCGGCCTGCGCTTCGGGCGTAATCTCGGCGGGGTGGTTAAAGTGCGTGTTCAGCCAAATGGGATGATATTGCTTGAGCATGGCGCAAAGCTCGTCGGTAACGCGCATGGGCATCACGACGGGGATGCGGGTGCCTAGGCGTATGATTTCTACATGCGGTATAGCACGCAAGCTCTTGATGATATATTCGAGGCGGTCGTCAGACAACGCTAAGGCGTCGCCGCCAGAAATAAGGACATCGCGCACGACTGGGGTGTTGGCGATGTATTCGATCGCGCCGTCAATTTGCGTGAGGGTAGCCGGTTGGTCGTGCTGCCCGGCAAAGCGGCGGCGGGTGCAGTGGCGGCAGTACATAGCGCACTGGTCGGTAACGAGGAACAGCACGCGGTCGGGATAGCGATGGGTAAGGCCGGGAACGGGGGAATCGCTGTCTTCATGCAGCGGGTCGGCCATATCTTCCGGGGCGCGCACTAGCTCGCGCTCGGTGGGAACGGCTTGGCGGCGCACGGGACAGCAGGGGTTATCAGGGTCAATCAGGGAGGCATAGTACGGGGTTATGGCCATGCGCAATGTACCAAGTGTTGCGGAAACGGCCTCACTCTCGTCAGGCGTAAGGGTGACTACCTGTGAGAGTGTGTCTAAGTCCTGGATGCGGTTGCGTACTTGCCAATGCCAGTCGTTCCACTCGGCGTCGGTTACATCTTTCCATAGGGGTATGTCAATTCTTCGCATGCTTTTTCCTCCATCTGCAACATCGGGGACGCTGCCTCTGTGGTGCATAATCCTCGGCGAGCTTAACGGGTGACGTATGTGCTTTCAAACAGCTCTCTGAGTTTTGGGTTCTCGCGCAGGGTGTTGAGGGCGATGGCAGCATGGTCGGTGGTGTAGCCGTTGCCAATCAACATGGTGATATCCTTGCCTACACCCTCTGCACCTAGAGCCGCGGCAGTAAACGACGTGGCCATGCTAAAGAAATAGACTGTACCGTGATTGCGCGCAGCCAGAATGGTGCTCATCTCGGTGTTAGGCACGTTCACGCAATTGATGACGAGGTCGCACATCTTCCCCCCCGTGGCCAGGCTCACTGTTTCCATCACTTGCAGGGCATTTTGGGCGTCGGCTTGAATCACAGTGTCGGCGAGGTTGAGGTTTTGCACGCGTTCACACGAAGTGGTGCTCGGGTTAAGAGAGATGACTTGGCCAGTGATGCCAGCGCGCTTCTTGGCTTCGTGGAGGCACAATAGCCCTGACTTGCCGCCGCCGCCGATAACGAGCACTTTGTCGCCGGGACGCACGAGCTTAGCCGTCTGCGCCGGGGCACCCGCTACATCTAACACGGCGAGAGCTAGCGCTTCCGGCATGTCGTCGGGCAGCTTAGCGTAGATGCCACTCTCAAAAAGAATGGCCTGGCCCTTGACTTCGACTTGGTCAATATCCATGTGCACTGCCTCGATTTCTTCGATGTCGAGGGGTGTAAGCGAGAGAGATACGAGCGAGGCGATGCGGTCGCCCGGGCGCAGGTCAATCTTGCCGATAAGCTTGTCGCCGATCGCGCGCACTTTGCCGATAAACATGCCGCCGCTCCCAGTGTTTGGGTTATGGTGTTTGCCGCGCTCTTTAACAAGCTCCAGAATGATCTTGCGGATAGCGGCTTCGTCGCGGTGAGCGCGGCCTTTTATCTCGGTGAAACTTGCGGAGTCGATGTTTAGGCGCTCGACATCCAGTAGGATTTCATTGTCGTAGAGCGTCATAGTGTTGTCGATTTTCCAAGCTGGCTGCGGCAAAACGCCGTGCGGGGAAATTACGCGATGTGTGCCGTACGGGCACCCAATTTTCTGCATGGGTATACCTCCTTGTTAAAATGACTTGTCACCACAGAGGTGCATTATCTCGACACTGCTTGGCGCAGCTTATACTGCAGTGTCTGGCGGGGAATACGCAGGATTTCGGCAGCGAGAGTAACGTTGCCGCGCGCTTGCTGCATGGCCTGCTCTATAAGACGATTTTCGACGTCGGCCAAGGCATCATGCAGACTGCGACCGGAGGCTAGCGACTCGGTAAAAGGCACTTGCGCGGCGGGACCTAAGTAATTCCGCCCCTCGCGCAGGTCATAGGGCAAATGCGCGGGTTCGATTACGTCGCCGTCCATCGTGCTCATCGCCCCCTCGAGGGCATGCTGCAGCTCGCGCACGTTTCCCGGCCAAGCGTAGGCCGCAAAGAGGCGCAGTACGAGCTCGGACAGCCCGATGACCCGGCGTGCAAACAGACGATTGTAGTGGTTAACAAAGTGGTTGGCTAGGAGGACGCAGTCTTCGCGTCGTTCTCGCAAGGGCGGAACGCGCATGGTCACCACGCTTAGGCGAGCAAACAGATCTGCGCGCAGAGTCCCGCGGCGAATGGCAAGGGATGGGTCTTCGGTCATGGTGGTGATGAGCCGCACGTCTAGCGGACGCTCTCTGGTGTCGCCGACGCGGCGCACGCACCCTTCCTGCAGCGCGCGCAGTAGCCTCCCCTGCAGCGCTATCGACATGGCGGCAATCTGCTCCAAACACAGTGTCCCCTTATGCGCGACTTCAAATAGCCCCGGCCGGTTTTCGGCGCTAGGGAAGCTCGCCCTCGTCGTGCCAAAGAGCATGGCCTCAAGCAGCGTCTCGGGCACGGCAGCGCAGCTTTGCGCAAGGTACGGCCGTTGCCTGCGGCGGCTGGCGTTGTGTATGGCCTGTGTCAGCATCTTTTTGCCCGTGCCGATTTCCCCGAGGACTAAAACCGAGGAGCTTGTGGCAGCCACACGCTGTGCTAGGGACTTAAGTTCGACCATTTTGGGGGTTTGGCCGACAATATCGGCAAAGGTGTGCTTAGCTATCGCCCTGTACGTGGGGGAACCTCCCGTTTGACTGTCGCTGCTCAGCGTCTGCAGGTCAAGCAGCTTCTCGGACAACTCGCGCACGGCAGTAATGTTTTTGCTGATTTCCACCGCGCCTACTAAACGATGGTCAACGACTATGGGGAGCGTCATGTTCACGGTCGTTACACGCTGCCCTTTAAAATTGGTGAAAGTTTGCTGCTCGGAGAGCAGCGGGCGCTTGGTACGGCACACTTTCAGCAAAGTGCTGCTCTCGCGGGTTAACGAAGGATAGACGTCGAGAATATGCTTGCCAATGACCGACTCGGGCTCTAGACCGTCTAGTTCCCCGGCCTGGGCGTTATAGTACACTGTGACGCCGATGTCGTCGACAATGTGCACTCCTTCGTCAATGGCGAGCAAAAGCGTAAGTAGGGCCTGCCGCAGCCACGGAGCGCTGTCAATTCGCGCCAGAATCATCACCGCCTTATTTTCGGCAGTAACGCCGAAGTTTAAGCATGAATTCGACGTGGGGGTGAGGAAATCCTTCTGGTGGTTGGTCGCTGGGCGCGGGGGAGATCGTGAAGCAAAAGGCTCCGTCCCTTTTGCTTCTTTTGCTTCAGGGCTATGGTACAATACCCTTAGTACAACCGCATGGGGGTTTGAACGTGAGCCTGACAGAGTTAGAGAAGCTAATTGAGCCTAGTACCGGGTTTTTGGCTAACACCAAGGAGTTTGACGCAGCTAAGGCTGTGATCCTAGGAGTGCCGATGGACTATACCGTGAGCTTTCGCCCCGGCAGTCGCCTAGGGCCAGAGCGCGTGCGTGAAGTGTCCTACGGGATGGAGGAGTACAGCTTCTATTTGGATAGGTCGCTGTTTGACCGCCGTTACTATGACGCCGGCGACCTAGGCCTGCCGATAGGCAATGTGCCCGCTAGCCTAGAAATTATCCGTGACGCTGTGCGGTCTGTGTTAGCTGCAAGCAAAATGCCCTTCGCTTTGGGCGGAGAGCATTTGGTGTCGTGGCCGATAATCCAAGCGATGGCGGAGAAGTACCCAAACCTGGCGGTCGTCCATTTTGATGCGCATGCAGACTTAAGGGCCGATTATCTTGGCGAGCCCTATTCACACGCTACGGTGATGCGCCGCGTGGCCGAGCTGATTGGCCCGCGGAATCTCTATCAGTTTGGCATTAGGTCGGGTTCACGCGAGGAGCGCAAGTTTGCGGAGGCCCACACCAATATGTTTTTTAACCAGATTCACCCCGCACTTAGCCAAGCGCTGCCTGAACTGCGCAAACGCCCGGTGTATGTGTCGCTAGATATTGACGTCGTCGACCCGGCCTTCGCGCCGGGCACCGGCACGCCGGAGCCGGGCGGGTGCACGTCTTGGGATATCATCCAGGCCATACACATCTTGGGCCAGTGCAGAGTAGTCGGTTTTGATCTCGTAGAGGTTTCGCCCGCGCTTGACCTCGCGCAAATAACGGCCATTCTAGCGGCTAAAATAATGAGGGAGGCTCTCTTGAGTTTTATGCCGGAGTAAGATAATGTACTAGTACGATAATGGCAAGGAGGTGGCGCACATGGAACTTTCCGCCGTGTTAACACCCGCCCCTGAGGGTGGTTATGTAGCTTTCAATCCTGAAACCGGGACGACCACGCAGGGCGAAACCGTGGAAGAAGCACTGGCCAATCTACGCGAGGCAACCGAGCTTTACCTAGAAGAGTTTCCCCTTGTACTGACTGGGCGACCTCTCCTCACATCCTTCAGGATCGCAAAGCATGCCTAAGCTTCCTGTTGTATCTGGCACCGAAGTGGTACAAGCGCTCCAGCGCCTTGGATTCACACTTGTTCGCTAGCGTGATAGCCACATCGTAATGCGTCGCGGATCGTCTGGCTGCGTTGTGCCTAACCACCGGTAACTAAAGATAGGAACACTCGCTGGCCTATTGAAGCAGGCCGGGGTGTCCCAAGAATTGTTTATAGACACTTACAACTTATACTAGGGCACTGAACTTCGCTTGTGCGGCAGCGACGTCTACGGTGCGGCCCTGTGCGGCGAGGGCTTCGCCAATTAACCCGATGGCTTGCTTGAGGGTTTCGGTTGTGACGTTCCCCATATGCCCGATGCGGAAGGCCTTGCCGGCAAGGGAGGCTAGGGCTCCGGCCAGCACTACGCCGCGCGCGGCGAGGAACTTGCGGAACTCAAGGTCGACAATGCCTTCAGGGTATTGCATGCAGGTAAGAGTGGGTGCGGCGACGGTTTCAGCGGCCAAAGGCACTAGACCATAGGTGGCGAGCGCGGCACGCACAGCGCGCCCGAGCTTTTGATGACGCGCGTAGCGGTTTTCTAATCCCTCGGCTAAGACCAGTTGCATAGCACGGTGATAGGCGTAGAGCATATTGACGGCGGGAGTGGCAAAGTATTTGCTCGGGTCCTTCATAATGGGCAGCCAATTGTTGATATCCGCGTAGTAGGCGGGGATGCGCTTGAGCTCAGCGCGCGCCGCTAGTGCTTGGGGACCGAAAGCAATAATGGCTAGGCCCGGGGGCACGCCAATGGCTTTTTGCGAGCCGGTGAGCACCACGTCAATTTTTGCGCCGTGTCCGTAGTCGTGTTGCATATCTTCGACTGCTGCAGCCGTAGCGCAAACGCCGTCAAGGATGAAGAGAGCGTTGTGTTGCTTAACGAGTGGCACAAGCGTGTCTAGGTCGGCCTGCACGCCGGTGGACGTGTCCACATGGGTGACGGTTACGGCCTTGTATGTGCTCCCTGCGAGCTTGGCGGCAACTTCGCGCGGGTCTACGCGCTGCCCCCAAGGTGAAGCGATGCTGTCTACGGCAATGCCAAAGCTCTCGGCCAGCTTAATAAAGCGATCGCCGAAAAACCCGTGGGTGAGAACGAGAATTTTCTCTCCCGGGGCGACGGTATTAACGATGGCCATTTCCATGGCGAGCGTGCCGGAACCGGCCACAATAAACACTTCGCCGTCGGTGTTGAACATTTGACGGGTCATTTCGAGGCTTTCTAGGGTGACTTTGACCACGCGGGGGTCGGTGTGGGCGTAGGTTTCCGAGGAGAGTGCTTCGTAGATTTCATCTAAGACGGGCGTAGGACCGGGGATAAGCAGCATTTCTCTGTTGGGCATTTATTTACCTCCTTGTATTTTTGTTTTTTGTTTTTTGTTTTTTTCACCCCAGAGGTAGGGAGAACTGTGTCTCTGTGGCGAACTCTAGCTAAAAAGTGGTCGCTCCTGTAAACATACAGCGCTCAGCCTTTAGTGCAGGCAGCCGGCTGGTGAACGTCCCCCACCAGTCGCGCTGTAGCTTACGCTCCGAGGAAATAAGCGAGACATGCGAGAGAACGCGGAGCACGCTGTCGGTAAGGCGAAGATTCTTGATGGGGTGCTTGATTTCGCCGTTTTCGATGAGGTAAGTTCCATCGCGCGTAGTGCCGGTCATAATCACCTTGACGGGGTCGGGGCAGTGCGTGTAGTGAAAGCGAGTTATGTAGACGCCGCGCTTAGTAGACTTGACCATCTCTTCCAGCGTTGAACTGCCGGGTGCCATTACAAGATTGGCAGGCATGCCGCCCCGCGCACGGGAGGCGTGTCCGGTGGAAAGAAACCCCTCTTTGTGGGCGGCGTAGGAGTCATAGACCACGCCAGCCGCCACGCCCTCTTCAATCAGACTGACACGGCGCTTCGCCACTCCTTCTAGGTCAAAGGGCATGTTGAGGGTAGCCGTGTCAAAGGCGTCATCCCAGATAGAAATGTTTTCGCCGACTACGCGCTCTCCTATCCTCCCCGACAAGAAGCTGCGCCCCTCCTGCATGGAGGAGGCCGTAAAGCCAAGATACCCCAAAAAGCGAATCATATCACTGACGGCGTAAGGCGTAAGCACTACCTCGTATTCGCCGGGGGGGAGCTCGCGCGCGTGTTCGCCGAGGACACAGCGCTCTGCCGCTTCTTCGCCTAGCGCCTTAGGATCAATATCGGCAATGTCGCGGCTGAGAAAATCGGCATAGCCGGTGCCTGAGTGCTGCGGTGACATCATTACCGTGCGCAAGTAGGCGGTTGTGGAGCAGTTGTAGGCGCGAACGCCAAGCGAGCTAGCCACGGCTAGTTCGTTGGTTTCCGTGGCGAAGGAGCCGTAGGCTCTAAGCTTTACTGCCGCCGCCGTTTGTACGAGAGCGTCCACGGCTTCGGCGCGGCGAGCGGGCGAGCATTGCGCTGTTTCCGTATAATAGGTGCGCGACGTGACGAAGGCAGTGGGAGTCGGCAAGGACACAAAGTCCGGGTCGTCGGCCTGCAATTTCGCGAGGCGTTCCGCAACGCCTAGGGCACGGCGAACATCAACCATCGCGGTGGAGTTAACCGTGGCTGTCCCGATTTTCTTGCCGATAACCACGCGCAACTTTAGGGCAACGGCATCTTTTACCATGTTTTGGTGGATAGAGGAATCAGCGAAGCGCGTCAGGGCGAGGCGGTCGTGCGTGAGGCGCGCCTCGATTGGGCCTGATGCCGATAGCCTGAGGACGCGCTCCAAAAACCCCATGCTTTGTTCTTTGCCCACCATTACTTGCCCACCCCCACCCGCACATCTCGGAAGCGAGCGGGTGCGGCCCCATGTGCGACGTGGGCAATTTGCATCGGCTCACCCTTAGCACAGCTCGGCAGGCCCCAGAGCTGCCACTCGCCGCGTCCTTTCCCCGCAATTGCATCGCACGCCGGCCAGAAATGGGTAGTCATGTCGGTGTAGGCAGGGTTTTTAAGCAGGCGGGTAATTGCGCCGTTTCTTACTTCGTAAGCATACTCGGTGCTAAAGTGAAAGTTAAGGCGCTTGTCATCGAGTGACCAGCTTTTCGGGCTCTCCATAAAAATACCGTGCTTGGTATCTTTGATTATTTCGTCGAGCGTCCAGTCACCGGGGTTGAGGTTAATGTTTGTCATGCGGATAAGCGGCAGGTTAGTCGCGCCGTCTGCCCGCATGGTGCCGTTGCTGGCCTGCCCGAGCGCAGGCGCAGTCTCGCGCGACGTGAGGAAATTAGTGAACTTACCTTTGTCCACGATAGTGGTGCACTGGGCAGGAACGCCCTCATCGTCATAGCCAAAAGTCCCTAGTCCCCCCCGCATAGTGGCGTCTGCCACTATGGTGACCTCTGTGCTCCCGTATGGATAGTTGCCCTCCATGCCGGGTGCCAAGAAGCTCGTGCCAGCAAAACTCGCTTCGCTACCTAGGACACGGTCAAGCTCGATGGGGTGTCCGCAGGATTCGTGTATTTGCAGCGCGAGCTGGGAAGAGCCAAGGATAAGCGTGGTATCAAGGACAGGACAGGGTTCTGCTGTGAGCAGTTGCTTGGCTTCGATGGCGAGCCCGGTGGATAGCGCCTTAAGATTAAGCCCTTCTACGAATTCGTACCCTGCTTGGGCGTAATTACTGAAGCTACGTCGCTGCCTGTCGCCGTTCCCTGCGGCAGTGGCGGCGATGCTGGCCCCCGTTTCGTAGATGGTTTGCTCAATGTCGCTCCCTTCGGAGCTTAAAAACCACTTGCGCTCGCACAGAGACAAGAGCGAGGTTTCGGCGATGCGAATGGCGGCGTCGGCGCGCAGTTCGCGGTCAATGTCGATGAGAAATTCTAGTTTGTCCTCTAGGGGGATTTCAAACGGGTCTCTTTGCACCTTGGTTCGATAGACCCCTTGGGCTGCGTCGAGCGGTGCGAAGCTCGTTTCAGACGCCCTTACTTTGGCGGAAGCGCGAGCGACGGCTACGGCCTCGGCGGCAGCGTGCTTAAGCTCGGCCTCGGTGGTGACGCTGCGGCTGGCAAACCCCCATGCCCCGCCATGCATCACGCGTATCCCAAAGCCCTGTTCTTCTTGCAGGGCCAGCGAAACTACCGCGCCGTTCTTCATGCTTACAGGCTCGCTCTTGCGCTCCATGTAGCGCACGTCTGCGTAATCGGCACCGAGCCGCTCTGCCTCCCGTATGGCGATCTGCAATAAGTCCTGCATGCGCGCACCCTCCGTACCTTAAGGCATATTTCACGCTGGCGTATAATTAATTCTACAAGTAAAGCGAAAATCCTTCGCTAGCAGGAACTTTTCTTTGCATCTCTCTTTGGCCGTGATAGAATGGGCGAGACCAAGCATGGAGTTCAATGGGAGGGCATGGCATGATTAAAGAGATTAAAGCAGGGAAACCCTTAGTTAGCCCAGAGGCTTTTGTAGCTGACGAAGCTTGTGTAATTGGAAACGTGAAGATTGGGCCGCAAACGAGCATATGGCATACGGCAGTAGTGCGCGGCGACGTAAACGAAATCTCGATTGGCGAGTCAACCAGCATTCAAGATGGGGCGGTATTGCACCCGGAGAGAGAGCAGCCCCTACGCGTGGGGAGTTTCGTCACGGTGGGACACCGCGCCATTCTCCATGGCTGCACGGTGGAGGACAACGTGCTCATCGGTATGGGTGCCGTTGTGCTAGACGGCGCGGTGGTGGGAGAAGGCTCGATTGTCGGGGCGGGAGCGGTGGTCAAGGAACGCATGGTTATCCCGCCGCGCTCTCTGGTCGTAGGGCTGCCGGCTAAAGTGGTGCGTACGCTAGACGATGCCTCAGTCCTGCACTTGCGGGAACACGCCATGAACTACGTGCGCTTGTGGCAAGAAAACTACAGGTAACTATTGATCGTCAATTAGCGCTGCGAGACGGCGTTTATTGACGATGGCTATTTTGTTGCGCCCGGCAATGATGCACCCTTCGTCCCTAAATACCGCGAGGATGCGCGAGACTGTTTCGCGGGCAATGCCAGCCATATTGGCGAGGTCTTGCTTGCTAAGGGCCATGTGATCTTCCCCTTGCTCTTTGGCGATATGCAGGAGAATTGACGCTAACCGTATGGTCGCGTCGCTACCGGACAGGATACGGATACGCTCTTGCGCGGTGCGGAGCCGCTCGCTCATGGTATGCAAAAAATGCCATGCCAGCTCGGGATGCGCGCCGAGCAAAGCTCTAGCGTCGGCATTATACAGCACGGCAAGCGTGCAGTCGGACTGGGCAATGGCGGTTGCGGGGTAGCTGCCGCCGTCAAACAGCACCACTTCGGCAAAAAACTGCTCCGGCGCGACCACCTTAAGGAGCTGTTCGCCGCCTTGTCTATCTGTTTTTACGAGCTTGACCGCGCCTCTTAATACCAGCCAGACGCCAAGCCCTGCCTCGCCCTCACTGAACAAGACTTCGTGCTTTTGGTAAATGTGCACCTTAAGCAGCGCCGCTAAACAGGTTAAGTCGGCAGTGGGAAGGTCGCTAAAGAGCGGCAGCTTCTTAAGCAGCGCCTGATCTATCACAGCGGAGACTGCGCTACTACCTTCACTGCCGTCGGGCAGATGCTAGCGACCACTCCCGTGCCAAAGGCCATTACTGTGCAGCGGCATGTAACTGTAACCTTTATCCCCGCGAGCTCTAGGGGCAACCCCGTGAGCACTTGTTCCGCAATAGCCATCCTTAAACCCCCCAGTCTATTACCTATTATAAGGAACAGCGCGCAAAAAACAAAGCAGCCTGGTTCTCAGGCTGCTTGATTGCAGAAGATTATCTTCTCTTGCTGGAGAAGCAATCGCGGCAGTAGACGGGACGACCAGCAGTGGGCTTGAAGGGCACTTGGGTGGGTGCGCCGCACTCATCGCAGGTTACGCTGTGGAGCTCGCGGTTCTGGGAAACAGAGCCGCCGTTGTCGTTACGCTTGCGGCTGTCGCGACAGGTCTTGCAACGGCTAGGTTCGTTTTGGAAGCCGCGCTCTGCGTAAAACTCTTGCTCACGTCCGGTAAACTGAAACTCCGCGCCGCAGTCCTTGCAATTGAGTGACTTGTCCTGATACATTAGAGAAAATACCCCCCGATAATTAGATACATTGGCCCTCCTGGGTCTTCCCTGGGCAGGTGAAACCAGATTAGCACAAGTTCATGAACAGTGTACCAGAGTCTGCGCAGATTAGCAAGATAAAGATTGACTTTGCCAAAAAAACATTTTCTTGAGTGGCGGAAACCGTTTTCCTGAGAGGAGGGCAGGCATGCCTTTAAACAAATTTTCCCGGACGGAGTTGCTCGTAGGCGAGGCGGGCCTACGCCTACTTGGCGCAGCTCATGTGGCAATCATCGGCATTGGGGGTGTGGGCTCATACACGACGGAGGCCCTAGCGCGAGCGGGTGTGGGGAAACTCACCCTAGTGGACTACGACGACATCTGCTTGACAAACGTCAATCGGCAGTTGCATGCGCTGCAATCTACGCTCGGGCAGGCTAAGGTCGAAGTAATGTCCGCTCGGGTCAAGGAGATTAACCCAAGCATTGAGGTTGTGGTGCACAAAAGCTTTATGACCGCCGAATTGGCGCGGAGCGTGTTGACGCGTGAGGTTAGCTATGTAGTAGACGCCGTAGACACGGTAACTGCCAAACTGGCCATCATTATGCACTGCAAGGAACAGGGCATCCCTGTTGTTTCGTGCCTTGGGGCGGGCAATAAGCTAGACCCCACTCGTTTTATGGTCGTAGACATTTCTAAAACCAGCATCTGCCCGCTGGCGCGCATTGTCCGCAAGGAACTAGGCAAACGCGGAGTTAAGAGCGGGGTGAAGGTGGTGTACTCTGAGGAAGTGCCGATGGTGCCGGAGGCGAGTGCTAGCGATTGCGCGCGCGACTGCATCTGCCCGGGGCGTGACGCAAACTGCCGACACAAGCGACATATTCCGGGCAGCATCTCGTTTGTGCCGGCTGTAGCTGGGCTGATTGCTGCGGGTGTGGTCGTCAATGACCTCTTGGGGCTAAAGCAAACCTAGCTTGGCCAGCTTAGCCAACTCGACATTGCCGCCGCTTAGGACGCAGACCACCTTTTTGCCGGCGCAACCCAATTTGGCGTTTAGGGCAGCGGCCACACTGACGGCACCGGAAGGCTCTACGACGAGTTTTGCGCGCTCCATGATGAGGCACATAGCGGCCGCAATTTCACTTTCCGTAACGGTTACGAGGTCGTCGACGTAGGCGCGAGACAGGGCATAGGGCAACCTGCCGGGACGGCGCGCGCGGAGGCCATCGGCGATAGAGGGGGCCCAAGCGTCATCGCTTAGTTCTGTCACAGCTCCCGCCTGCCAGGAGTGCCGGAGGCGTGCGCTGATCGCTGGCTCGACGCCGACTACTTGCACGCGTGGACTACTTTCTTTCATGCTCAGGCTCACGCCACCCAGCAGCCCGCCGCCGCCAACCGGGACGACAATGCAGTCGACGTCGGGTAGGTCAGCGAGAACTTCTAGGCTTAGCGTACCCTGCCCGGCGATAATATGGGGGTCATCAAAGGGGTGCACTAAGGTGTACCCCTTCTTGGTTACGAGGTCTGCCGCCTTGGCAAGGCGGGCTTCTGCAGTGATGCCGCAGAGGAGCACCGTGCCACCGTAGCCCTCGCAGGCTGCCCGCTTGGCGAGAGTGGCGTCCTCGGGCATCACGACGATTGCCTTGACACCAAATTCTCTGGCCGCGAAGGCTAGGGCTTGCCCGTGGTTCCCGGACGATCCTGTCACCACGCCTTGCGCGCGTTCTTTAGGTGTGAGCTGAGCGACCGCGTTCAGTGCGCCCCGCACCTTAAACGAACCCGTCTTTTGCAGGTTCTCGCACTTTAAGTAAACATCGTTGCCCGACAGCTTGCTAAGTGTAGTTGAATAGAAGAGCGGCGTGTGGTGTATCTTGCCGCTAAGCCGGGCTTGTGCTGCTTTGACATTATCGAGCGTTAACACATGGTTCACCTCCTGAAGAATGAAGCAGAAGGGACGTGAAGCAGAAGGGACGGAGCCTTTTGCTTCGTCTAGAGCGCGAGCTTTACCTTCAGCTGTGCTAGCATCTCCTTAGTCATGGCGTCGAGGTCGTATTTTGGGTTCCAGCCCCACTCCTCGCGGGCAGCTGTATCGTCAAGCGAATTCGGCCAGGAGTTGGCAATGCCTTGTCGGACGGGGTCGACGTTGTAGGAGAGCGTAAACTCGGGGATATACTTCCGGATAGATGCCGCTAACTTCTCGGGGTCAAAGCTCATGGCGGTAACGTTAAAGGCATTGCGGTGGATGAGGCGATCGGGGTTAGCCTCCATCAGCGCGGCAATCGCGTCTAGGGCATCCGGCATATACATCATATCCATAAAAGTCCCTTTGCCAATGTAGGAAGCATAGCACTTATGCTTAAGGGCTTCGTAGTAGATATGTACTGCGTAGTCGGTGGTGCCGCCGCCGGGGAGCGCTACGTGAGAGATGAGACCGGGGAAGCGCACGCCGCGGGTATCGACGCCGTGTTTAAGGAAATAGTAATCGCACAAGAGCTCGCCGCCCACTTTGGTCACGCCGTACATGGTCGTCGGACGCTGAATCGTGTCTTGCGGCGTCTTGTCCGGGGGAGTGGTGGGGCCGAAAGCGGCGATGGAACTCGGGGTAAACACAGCGGCTTTTGTTTCGCGCGCAACTTCCAAGATATTAAAGAGGCCGCTCATGTTTACATCCCACGCAAGCTTAGGCTTAGCCTCACCCGTTGCGGACAAAATAGCGGCGAGGTGGACGATCTGGTTGATGCCCTGCTGCTTTACCACATCGGCGATTTGCTGGGGGAGAGTGACATCGACGACTGCGTAGGGGCCTTCGGCCAGCTCACCGGCAGGCGGGGACGGGTGAATATCACTCGCAATGACGTTTCCTGTGCCGTAGGTTTTGCGCATGGCAACCACTAGCTCGGTGCCAATTTGCCCAAGCGCACCTGTGATGAGTATTTTTTTCACAAACATTCCTCCTATAATTGTCACTCTATGATTCTCGCTCGTCACTTGTATTGTACCTATTCCGCCGCTGGCTTACCAGAGAAACGCATGCGAAACGTCTTTCGTTAGCAGAAGGAAAACGCGTGTGCTACGGCGAAGGAAAGGGGAGGCAGTACGCACGAGTGGACCTTAGGGCGCACGCGCGCCAGATCGAAATGGAGGGTTAACTATGAAGAAACGGCTAAAGAGGGCTGAGGTGCCCGTAGAGCTGACATGGAACCTCGCGGATATCTTTGCGACTAAGCAAGATTGGGAAGGAGAGCTCGCCGCGATTGCGCGAGATTTGCCGGGGATAACGCGGTTTAAGGGGAGGCTTTCGGCAGGGGCGGACGTGCTCGCGGAGTGCCTAGAAGCTGCGGAGCATCTGCAGAAGCGCCTGCACCGCGTCGTGGCCTACGCTTCGCTCGATCTCTCGGGCGACGGTACAGACCCCGCCAATCAGACGGCTATGGGGAGAGCGCAATCGCTAGGGGCTGAGGCACAGGCAGCCATGTCTTTTATTCGTTCGGAGGCCTTGGAGTTGCCGGCAGGGACACTGGAAAGCTATCTCGAAGCGCATGAGGGACTAAAGAGCTTTGCGCGCGTAGTGCTCCGCATGATCGACGAAAGGCCGCATGTGTTAAGCCTAGAGACCGAGCGTTCGTTAGCGGCGTTGGGCGAAGTTTTGCAGTCGCCTTATTTGGTGTATACGCGCTCTAAGGCGGCAGACATGGCGTTTGCCGATATCAAGGACAGCGAGGGCACCACGCACCCCATGTCTTTTGCGATGTACGAGGAAGCCTACGAGAAGTCGGCGGACTTTGCGCTGCGGCGGAACGCTTGGGTCTCGTTTGCTGAGGGGCTCAAGAAATACCAAAACACATACGGCACCACCTGGGGCACGGAGGTAAAGAAGCACGTCGTAATGGCGAAACTCCGCGGCTACCCCTCGGCGACACATATGCTCTTGCATGGGCAAGAAGTTGACCCGACGAGTTATCATATGCTGCACGATGTAATCTTAAAAGAAATTGCCCCGCATATGCGCCGCTATGCAAGACTGCGCAAACAGTTGCTTGGTTTGACGGAGATGCTGTATTGCGACATAGAGGCGCCGCTTGACCCGGACTACAGCCCCGAAACGACCTACGACATTGCGGCCGACGTGATTAAGAATGGGCTGCAGGTTTTAGGCCCGGAGTATGCAGCAATCGTTGCCGAAAGCTTAAGCAACAGGTGGATTGACCTCTCGGACAACATCGGCAAGTCAACCGGCGCATTCTGCTATGGCGTGCCTGACGCTCACCCCTATATCCTAGTGACATGGGCCGACAATATGCGAGGGGCCTTGGTGTTAGCGCATGAAATAGGTCATGCGGGGCACGGCGTGCTGGCCATGCGTTACCAGAGGCTGTCGAATGTGCGCGGTTCGGTGTTCTTTACGGAGGCCCCGTCGATCATTAACGAGCTCTTGGTGGGCAACTACATTGCGGCGCAGTCGAGCGACCCGCGCCTGCATAGGTGGCTGGCGATGCAGCTCCTCATGACTTACCACCACAACTTTGTTCGCCACTTAATTGAGGGCGAGCTGCAACGGCGGACGTATGCAATGGCCGAAAAGGGGCAACCCATTACCGCGAACGTCCTAAGCCGAGTGCAGGGCGAAATCCTCGAGGAGTTCTGGGGCGGCGAGGTGACCATTGACGAGGGCGCGCGACTTACCTGGATGCGCCAACCGCACTTCTACATGGGGCTCTATCCTTACAGCTACTCGGCTGGTTTGACCGTCGGCACGGCAGTGGCGAAAGCGATTAAGGAGCGGGGCCAGCCGGTAATCGACAAGTGGCTGGAGGTGCTTAAGACAGGCGGAGCCAAGCCGCCGGTGGAGCTAGCGCGCATGGCGGGGGTGGAAATGACCGACCCGGCCGCTATTAAATCGGCGGTAGATTATGTGGGAGAACTAGTGGATAGTGTGGTAGAAAGTTTTGGAGTAGACGTGTAACAGAACGCCGCCACTCTCTGTGGCGGCGACTTCTTTTTAGCTTGAAAAACATCTAGGGTGTGGCATAATGGGTGTGGAATACGCGGGGGTTGCGTGAGAGAGCAATGTTGGAGGTAGTGTAATGGAAAAGAAGTACATGGCTGAGCCCTATAAGATCAAAATGGTGGAGCCCATCGCCGTAACGACGCGCGCGCAACGCGAGGAAGCGATTAAACGCGCGGGGTATAACACGTTCTTGCTGGATTCTGACGATGTTTACATCGACTTGTTAACCGACTCCGGCACTAACGCCATGAGCGACAACCAGTGGGCGGGTATGATGCTAGGCGATGAGGCCTATGCCGGCTCCAAGAACTTTAAGAACCTAAAGAAGGCCGTGCAAGACTTGTTTGGCTTTAAGCACGTCATACCGACCCATCAGGGACGCGGTGCCGAGAACATCCTTTCGCAGGTGATGATCAAGCAGGGCGACTTTGTGCCCGGGAATATGTATTTTACGACCACGCGCGCGCACCAAGAGCTTAACGGCGCGACGTTTAGAGACATTATTATCGACGAGGCCCACGATTCGACGCTGGAGCTGCCGTTTAAGGGCGATGTCGACCTAAATAAGCTGCAAGCGCTGATTGACGAGGTGGGGAGCGAGCGGATTCCCTACATTTGTTTGGCCATCACCGTAAACTTAGCGGGCGGGCAGCCGGTTTCCATGGCCAATATGTGCGCAGTTTATGAGATGGCGCAAAAGCACGGCATCAAGGTGATGATGGATGCCACGCGCTGCGTGGAAAACGCTTGCTTTATTAAACAGCGCGAGGCGGGCTACGGGGATAAGACTATACGCGAGATTCTGCGTGAGACCTTTAGCTATGCCGACGGCTGCACTATGTCGGGCAAGAAAGACGGCATCGTTAACATTGGCGGCTTCCTGGCGCTTAACGACGACGAGCTTTACCAGAAGTCTACCGCTTTGGTCGTGGTCTATGAGGGCATGCCGTCTTATGGCGGCTTGGCTGGGCGCGACATGGAAGCAATGGCGCGCGGACTCTATGAGTCCGTGGACTACAACTATATCTCGCACCGCTTAGCGCAAGTGCGCTACCTCGGCGAAAAGCTCGACGCGGCAGGTATCCCCATTGTGAAGCCGATTGGCGGTCACGCCATTTTCCTTGATGCGCGCAGATTCTACCCGCATATTCCGCAAGACCACTTCCCGGCACAAACTTTGGCAGCCGAGCTGTATCTGAAATCGGGGGTCAGAAGCATGGAGCGCGGCATTGTGTCGGCTGGACGAAACAAAGAGGGGCAACACCACTACCCAAAACTCGAGCTAGTGCGCCTAACCATCCCGCGCCGCGTGTACACCTATAGCCACCTGGAAGTGGTCGCCGATTCGGTTATTGACCTTTACCAAGAACGCGAAACGGCTAAGGGTTTGCGCTTTGTCTACGAGGCCCCGGTGCTCAGGTTCTTTACCGCCCGCTTTGAGCCGCTCGGCTAATCTACCTGGATTCCCGGTAAATTATCACGAGGTTTCTATGACGGTGGGCGAACGCCAAATGCCTCGTAGATAGCCAGCTGTTTTTTCGTCATTTCACCCACATGAGGCTTGCTCCCGGGTTGCTCAAACCGTTCAATGATATCCAGTTCATCCAGCAATCCTTGTAAATTTCACGTGTTGCCGGTACCGGTAGTATACCGGAAGCCTCGACGCCTGTCCGTAGACTAATGCCAGGTTGATTTGCGCCAAGGGATCATGGTCTTTGTTCTTACCCCACTTCACCTGTTTGATCAATTTGGAATAGGAAGAGATAGAGGTGATGTCATAGGCCAGATATTCATTTTCCAATCGTCGCTTGCTTTGGGAACGGAAGAATCGAAACTTGATTCCACTGCAATAACTCTTGCCTAAACCCTGTTTGCAAGCAGCAGTAAAATTAGCTTAAGTTC
>QLUB01000119.1 GCA_018725205.1 candidate division NPL-UPA2 bacterium | reverse complement strand
GGCCGCATGAGAACACTACTGCGCGCTTTGCTGACACACTACCGCGGCAGGATTATCGGCACAATGGTAGGTCTTACGTTTGCGCTTGTATACCTGCACTTTGGCCCCTGGCAGACCTTGTTCATTGGGGTTTGCGCCTTGCTTGGCTACTACCTTGGCACCCGGCTCGATGCGGATGAGGACCTGCGCTCCCTGCTAGAGCGCATACTGCCCCCCGTCGACTAACTTTTCTCGTTGCCGGAAAGGAGACTCAACATGAGCCGTCGCACGGCCCGAGCTGCCGCTATGCAGGCACTCTATCAGTTAGACACCGGTCTCGTTAGCGTTAGTTCCGCACTTCTATACGCGTTTGAGACTACTCCCGTTGTGGGCAATGATGAGCAATTCGCGCGTGAACTGGTGGCTGGCACCCTTGCCAAGTGGGAGGATATAGATTCTCTCGTCAGCGCGGCCCTAGCCGAATGGGCTATCGACCGCTTGGCGCGGGTGGATCGCTCCTTGCTGCGCCTCGCAGTATCTGAGATGCTCAGTCAGCGCGAGGACACGCCTGTCGGAGTGATCATCAATGAATGCATTGAGTTAGCTAAGGAGTACAGCACCGAGGAATCGAGCCGTTTCGTCAACGGCATTCTGGGCGCCATCGCCCGCAAACTGAGCGTGAATCAACTGTGACCGGGGTTGTACTCGGCGTCGACACCAGTAACTACATGACTTCAGCGGCGCTGGTGTCTCTGACGGGAGAAGTTCTGGCTGACAGGCGCAAGGTATTGCCCGTACCAAACGGCGCAGTAGGGCTCAGGCAATCTGACGCCCTATTTTTGCACATAAAGCAGTGGCCTGAAGTTCTGGCCGGAATTCCGCTCAAGGACTACAATCTCCTAGCGGTAGCAGCAAGTGGTGCACCTCGGGCACAGGCGGGTTCTTATATGCCTGTTTTTTTGGCGGGGCACAGTCTAGCGCAGTCTGTGGCGTATGGAGCTAACGTGCCGCTTTTCACGTTTTCGCATCAGGCAGGCCACTTACGGGCAGCTCTAAGCCATTTACCTGTTCAGCCTACTTCGGATTTTTTGGCCGTGCAGGTGAGCGGGGGCACGACGGATGTGCTCTTTGTGAGCCCAGGGGCGTCGGGGGGCTATGCAGTGCGCTTACTTGGCTCCAGCGTAGACCTGCACGCGGGTCAATTCATTGACCGGGTTGGCGTGCGTATGGGGGCGCAGTTTCCCTGCGGTATGTTTCTAGATGGTCTAGCGCAGAGCCTAAGCGGCGAGCCTCATGCTATTCCGTCGTCCGTCAAGGGAGGAGCTATCAGCTTTGCCGGGCCCGCCACAGCTGCGATACGCGCATTAGACAATGGTGTGCCGCCGGCACAGGTGGCTCTGGGTGTGTTCCGCTGTATTGCCAACTCGTTAGAGAAAGTGCTGCGGTTCTGCGTAAAGGAGCACCGCGTAAGCACGGTGGTCTTATGCGGCGGGGTAGCCGCCAACTCTCATATTCGCGCGCGCCTCGTCGAGCGCATGCGTCGGCTCGACTTCTTGCTTGCGCCGGAGGGCTTAGCGGGGGACAACGCCGTGGGCACGGCACTATTGGGACTAGAGGAGGCAATTTTGTGGCAACAGTCATTGACGGTAAGGCGTTGAGCGAGAAAATTAGGAAGAACACGCTGCAAACGGCGAAAATGCAGCATGGCTAAACCCCTTTCAGTTTTTGAACTAACGAGCATAGTACGGGACGCCCTGAGCATCGAACGGCTGACTAATGTTTGGGTCAGCGGCGAATTGTCCAATTTTAAGGTGCATACGTCGGGGCACTGCTACTTTACGCTTAAGGACGAACGTGCCAGCATGCGCATGGTGATGTGGCGGAGCAAAGCGGCTAGCTTGACCTTTCGTCCTCTGGACGGCATGAAGGTTTTAGCGCGAGGCAGCATTAGCGTCTATGAGCGTGACGGCAATTACCAGCTTTACGTTGACAAGCTAGAGCCGGTTGGGTTAGGCTCGCTCTACTTAGCGCTTGAACAACTCAAACAGCGGCTCGCAGCCGAAGGGTTGTTTCGTACGGAACGCAAACGTCCCCTGCCGGGCTTTCCGCGTGTTGTAGCGGTGCTTACATCGCCTACCGGCGCTGCCGTGCGCGACATTGTGACGGTCATGGAACGGCGCTGGCCTCTCGCGCGGGTGTTAGTCTTCCCTGTGGTGGTGCAGGGGGCGGAGGCGGCGCCGTCCATTGCGAGTGCCTTGTCTGCAGTAGCAGATTACCCCGAAATCGACGTGGTGGTACTTGGCCGCGGGGGAGGCTCCTTAGAGGACTTGTGGGCCTTTAACGACGAGCTTGTCGTGCGGGCGATCTTCGCCTGCCCTGTCCCGGTGGTATCTGCTGTCGGACATGAGACCGATTTCACCCTTGCCGACTTAGTGGCAGACCTGCGTGCTCCTACTCCTAGTGCGGCAGCCCTTAGCGTTGTACCTGATCGACAAGAAATAGAGCGCCACCTTACCCAACTTGCGTCGCGTATGCAGAGGGGTATAGGGGGAAAAATTTCCACCTCGAGGCAGTATCTTGATTATTTGTCCGTGCGTTTTCAGTCGGTCTCTCCAGCTCACGCTGTCGCCCGGAAGCAACAAACGGCGGAAGCGCTATTACTCCGCATGCAAAATGCTGTAGAGCGACGGCTCCAAGGGGCGGGTGCCTCCCTTGCGCAACAAGCTTTGCGCCTTCAGGCGATCAGCCCGCTTAACGTGCTGGCGCGAGGCTACAGTGTGACACGCGTGGGAGGTAATGTCCTTAAATCCGAGGGCGATGTAGCGCTAGGGGATACTCTCACTACAACTCTGTACAGCGGCATAGTCTACTCTGTTGTTACCGGAAAGGAGGAAGCGCATGAACTTCGAGCAGACCCTAAAGGAATTAGAGGAAATCGCGGCTAAACTCGAACACGGCGACCTAGCATTAGAGGAAGCTTTGTCGCTTTATGTGCATGGAGTCGAGGCACTGCAGGCGTGCCAGGCATTACTCGCGGAAGCCGAACAGAAAGTGGAGTTACTGGTGAAAGAGACACGCAAACCTTTCTCACCCCAAGCCCCGATATGAAGCGGTTTGATCTCGCCCGCTATAAGGCGCTAGTCGACGAAGCACTGGAAATATTCCTGCCGGGAGAGTCAGAGCACCCGGTCACTATTCATCAGGCGATGCGCTACAGCCTTTTCCCGGGTGGGAAGCGCTTGCGCCCAAGCTTAGCCCTTGCCGTGCATGAGATGTTTGGCGGCAATCCCGCGCATTTCTTGCCGGCGGCGGCAGCTGTAGAGTGTGTGCACACTTATTCCCTTGTGCATGACGACCTGCCGGTCATGGACAACGATGATTACCGCCGCGGTCGTCTCACCACACACAAAGTCTATGGAGAGGCGATGGCTATACTAGCCGGAGACGCCTTGTTGACGCTGGCCTTTGAGTTGATGACGCATCGCTTAACGGAGTACTACAGCGCAGCGCGCGTGCTAAACAGCACAGCGGAGCTCGCTTTCTCGGCGGGCACGTATGGATTGGTCGGCGGTCAAGTCGTGGACATTTTGGCAACAAATCGGGAAGTAACAAACCCCGTGCCGACGCTAGAATATATTCACGCGCACAAAACGGGTGCGCTCATCACTGTAGCCGCCCGTATCGGGGCTATTCTCGCCGGGGCTACGAAGAGCGAACTCACGCATATCACGCGCTATGCTACGCAGTTAGGTTTAGGCTTCCAAATTCGCGACGATATCTTGGATGCACGAGAAAGTGAGACGGGGAAGCTTACTTATGTCAGCATCTATGGCCTACAAGGAGCAGAAGAAAAAGTGCGCCGCTGTTTTGAGTCCTGCCTTGCCGCCCTAGAGCCACTGGCGGGGAATTTCGCCCTACAGCAGGCAGCTGACCTCTGCCTCAACAGGAAGAGCTAACTCGGAGGTGGCTGGAGTGTCGTGGATAGACGCACTACAAACTAACCCCATACTGTACCGCGCTTGCTTGGCCTGGTTGGCGGCCCAAGGCTCGAAGGTGGTAATTGCTTGGGTGAAGGCTGGCAAATTCAGCTGGGAACGTGTGACGGGTGCTGGCGGCATGCCTAGCACTCACTCTGCGGTAGTGAGCGCTTTGGCGGCGGGTGTCATCAGATTTACAGGATTTACTAGCCCGTACACAGCCATTACCGTCATGTTTGCTTTGATTGTCATGTATGACGCCACAGGGGTGCGGCAGGCTGCAGGAAAGCAAGCGGAGGCGCTAAACAAGCTGATCGGCCACTTTATGCTGCATGGTCACATTGGCGCGGAACCGCTCAAAGAACTGATCGGGCACACGCGCGTAGAGGTGTTGGTAGGCACTCTCTTAGGTATACTGATCGCCTATGCGTAGAGAGGTGTGCCGATTGAGGAGGGAACAGAACTGCTGGAGCGCATAAATCACCCGCGCGATTTGCGGGAGCTGACGGCTAGGGAACTAGAAATCTTGGCACAGGAGATACGCGAGCTTATTATTTCTGTGGTCGCGAAGAATGGCGGGCACTTGGCTTCAAACCTTGGCGTGGTGGAACTGACATTAGCCTTGCATCGGGAGTTCGAAGCCGAGCAAGACCAAATCGTGTGGGATGTAGGACACCAAACATATGCGCACAAGATACTTACCGGGCGCCGCGAGCGTTTTGCCAGTTTGCGCCAAGAGGGCGGCTTAAGTGGATTTCCGAAGCGCGAAGAAAGCCCTTGTGATGCTTTTAACACCGGACATGCTACGACATCCATCAGCGCAGCACTTGGACTTGCCGAAGCTATGCGGCAGTCAGGGTCGCGTTCGCATGTCGTGGCAGTTATTGGGGACGGTGCGCTGACGGGGGGCATGGCTTGGGAGGCCAT
>QLUB01000118.1 GCA_018725205.1 candidate division NPL-UPA2 bacterium | reverse complement strand
TTAGTTCTAGAGCTCGCTCCAAACAATTGCCGTGCACAATCGCTACTTGTACTTCTCGTCCGTGGGGAACAAACTCGCCTGCCGCCTCAATCATGCTCTGCAGCACTTTGCTCATCTTCCCCCTGATTTTTGCATGTGGCGCTATTGCTCCGTCCACTAAACGCAGGATCGGGTGGACCTTAAGCAATGTGCCAAGCAGCACGCTAGCTTTGCCAATGCGGCCGTTGCGTCGCAGGTACTCCAGCGTATCCACCGAGATAAGGAGGGTCTGCTGCTCACAGACGCGTTTCGTAGCCGCCATAATTTCCGGCAAACCTAGTCCGGCGTTACGCGCCTCTGCCGCCGCGACCACAGCCAACCCAAGTCCAAGCGACGCACTTCTGCTGTCTAAGACCGTGATACGTGATGTTGCCAGCGTGTCGCGAGCTAGGACAGCTGATTGATATGTCCCCGACAAGGCTGACGAAATATGTAGCGACAGAACTTCATCGTGAGTAGCCAGCAAACGCTCGTAAACTGCACTGAAGTCACCGGGGGAAGGTTGAGAAGTACGAGGGTGTACCTGGCTCTTGGGCAACATTTCAAAGAAGGTCTTGCTGGTAATATCCTCTCCGTCGCGATAACTCGTCTCCCCGAAGATCACAAAGAGGGGAACCACATGGATGTCTAATTGCTTTTGCACCTCAGTTGGGATGTCGGCAGTGCTGTCAGTAACAATGGCAATTCTCTTTACTGGCATTCTCATAATCCTTTCACTTTTGGTTGGTCACGGCATCCTGGATGCTCTGAACTACGCCTTGTTCCACAAACCGCGCCGCTTGCAGCAACCCGTTCTTAATTGCTACTTTCCCTGACGAGCCATGGCACTTTACTAAGGCACCGTTGATGCCAAGCAAAGGGGCTCCGCCGTACTCGGAATAATCGAATTGTTTCTTGAAAATTCTTAGGCTTGGCCGAAGCAAAAGAGCCCCAAACTTGCTCTGCCAATCGCGTGTGAACTGCTCTTTAAGCATGGACCCAAATGTAGTCGCCATCCCTTCTAGAGCCTTGAGCAGGACATTGCCTGTAAAGCCGTCGCACACAACAACATCAATCTGCCCTGCGAGGAGCTCTCTAGCCTCGATGTTCCCTACAAAATCAAAGCTGGCCTTTTTAAGCAAGGGATATGCGTCCTTGGTAACTTGGTTCCCCTTGCTCTCTTCCACGCCGACGTTAAGCAAAGCGACCTTAGGGTTGTCGCGGCGCAGTACTTTGGCAGCATACAGCGCCCCCATCACGCCGTACTGCAGCAAGTGCTCGGGTTTTGCGTCCATGTTCGCCCCAGCGTCTAAAAGCACCACGCCGCGTCCATTGCGCGTAGGGATCAGCGGTGCCAACGCAGGACGATCGATGCCTGCCAGTCGACCGACAAGCAACAATCCGGCCGCCATAAAGGCGCCGGTGTTCCCCGCAGTGACGACGGCATCAACTTGGCCTGCCCGCAGTAGATTAGCGGCAATTACGAGAGAGGATTGCTTCTTCCGTCGCACCGCTAAGCTGGGGCTGTCAAGGTCGGAAATCGTCTCCGTAGCTTCCACGATCTCAATGCGGCCCGCTAATCCTTCGCTCGCAATCTGCGGGGCTAGTATCGCTTCCGGCCCTACCAGCACCACCGTAAAGTCCTTTTCTCGCGCCGCGTCCACTGCACCGGCCACAATAGCGTGGGGGGCATGGTCGCCTCCTAGCGCGTCGATTGCTATACGCAAGCGAAAACACCTCGCCTCTACATTAGTCTAAGTATACTGCATCGTAAATTAGATTCAACACATTTTTGTGCACATCCTTTGCACGAGTGCAAAGAGTTTGCACGAAAGCAAAGAAAGGCGAGTCTATCGCCTTTCTAGGTCTGCTTTACTTTGCTGCTTGTGCGACCACAACTTTGTTCTTGTAGTATCCACATGCGGTACAAATGCGATGAGGAAGCTTGGCCTCATGACACTGTGGGCAAGATACTAAGCCGGGAGAGGTTAATTTCCAGTTGGCCCGGCGCTTATCGCGACGTGCCTTAGATGTTTTTCTTTTCGGTAGTGCCATCTCTAACACCTCCTTTGTCATGCAGCAAACGTCCTAACACCGCTAGGCGTGGGTCGAGCTCGCTGTACCCGCAAGTGCACTCACCTTCGTTGCGGTTTATTCCGCAAGTAGGGCAGAGACCCCGGCAATTACCCGAGCATAGCACTCGCACAGGCAAGTGCTCCACCAGTAAGGCTGACCCGTATTCTGCTAAGTTTACTATGCGCCCTGCATCCTCTATGAAAGGAGAGGCGAGGAAGTCTGCTGTCTCCTCATTCGTTCCGCACAGGGGCCACTGGTCGGTCACCGCTACATTGAGGTTTGTTATCGATTCTGCTAGACAGCGGGCGCAAGGTGAATGCATCCGCGCGTGCACTGCCGCCTCGACCTCAATCTTGCTACCTTCGCAGCGTAGCCGTAGCCTTACGTGCGGGGGAGAAACCGGCACAAAGTCAGTCCCTTGCATTTCTAGGGGCGTCATGGATAGGGCAAACTCGAAATCGCGCGGAGCGGATGTCTCACAGAGCTCGGTAACCATAACCTTCATGTCTAACACCTCATAGATTATACACAGTGTGTGCAGTAGCGTCAATTCTTAGTGTGAGTCAACAAGTCCCTTCGTGTCGCGGGCGATAATCAGTTCTTCATTTGTCGGAATCAGAAGCACCTTCACTTTAGCGTTTTCGCTACTGAGGTCTACTTCTTTGCCGCGGACCCTGTTCTTCGCGAGGTCTAATTCTACGCCCATAAATCCGAGGTGCTTACACACTTCTTCCCTTACCTCAGGCGAGTTCTCGCCAAGCCCTGCCGTAAATACAATAGCGTCAACGCTGCCTAGGGCTGCGGCGTAAGCGCCAACATACTTGCGTACCCGGTAGTAGTACATGTGAAGGGCGAGCTGTGCCTGTTCATTCCCCTTGGCAGCAGCCCCTTCTACGACGCGAAAGTCGCTGCTTACCTCAGAAATGCCCATTACTCCGCACTTCTTGTTTAGAAAGCTGCTGATTTGCTCGCTGTTCATGCTCTCCTTTTCCATCAGGAAGGGGACAACAGCGGGGTCGAGGTCGCCCGAGCGCGTGCCCATCATAAGGCCTTCGAGCGGCGTGAATCCCATGCTCGTGTCAATAGACTTACCGCCATCGATTGCCGCTACAGACGCACCGTTACCGAGATGACAGGTAATCACCTTCACCTCACTGACTGCCCTGCCAAGCATATGTGCGGCGCGCTCGGAAACATAGCGATGCGATGTACCGTGAAATCCATAGCGCCTTATGCCATGCTTTTTGTATAGTTCAAGTGGCAGAGCGTAAAGATACGCAGTCTGTGGCATCGTCTGATGAAATGCCGTATCAAAGACTGCCACATGCTTGGCGTTAGGCATTAGTTTCTCACACACTTCAATGCCCATAATGTTGGGGGGGTTATGCAAGGGGGCAAGCTCAATACATTGCCTAAGCGCTTGCATGACATCGTCGTTGATCAGCACAGAACTGGCATACCTCTCGCCCGCATGCACTACGCGGTGCCCCACGGCCAGAATCTCATCCATGCTCTTGACTACGCCCTGTTTCTCGTCCAAGAGAGTGCCTATAACGAGGCCAATGGCCACCTCGTGATTGGGCATATTTCTCTCCACAATAATGTTGTCCTCGTCCCCACGCCGATGTTTGAGGAAACTTCCCGGCAGCCCAATCTTCTCCACCAAGCCTTTTGCCAACACAGACTCATCCGACATGTCAAAGACCTGGTACTTGAGCGAAGAACTACCACAATTAATTACGAGTATTTTCACTTAACGCAACCTCCCTTTTATGAATAATGAACTGTTACCACCATGCTCTATCCCGAGGATGCCTTCGCCTCAGCCTTGAGCGGGCTCAGAATGTGGTGGGATATAGTGTTCCCAGCTTTACTCCCTTTTTTTATACTTTCGGAGATTCTCATGGGCCTAGGCGTGGTTTCCATGATGGGAGTATTGCTCGAACCCCTGATGCGGCCTCTGTTTAATGTGCCCGGGGCAGGCTCGTTTGTTATGGCCATGGGGTTAGCCTCGGGGTATCCCATCGGCGCTATTCTCACCGCTAAACTCCGGCGACAGCGCGCCTGCACACAAGTGGAAGCTGAGCGCCTGTTGTCGTTCACCAACACGGCGGATCCGCTGTTTATGTTTGGAGCAGTAGCCGTAGGTATGTTTGCCGATGCGAGGTTGGGCTCGATTCTAGCCCTAGCCCATTACTCTTCTAGCCTCACTGTTGGACTAATGATGCGCTTCTATCGACGCTCCACAACTGCTACGACAGACGCCGTACCTGCCGGAAGCATTGTTCTTAGGGCTCTGCGCGCTCTGCCGAGAGCCCGCCGACAGGACGGACGGCCACTCGGACAGCTCTTTGGCGACGCAGTGCGCACCTCTGTTACTAGCCTGCTAAACATCGGCGGATTCATAATTTTGTTCTCAGTGATTATTCGCATGGCCACAGTCGTAGGTCTAGTCGATTTGCTGGCAACAGCAGTAGCAGTTCCGTTAGCCGTTATTGGCGTATCAGGTGCTCTCTCGGGGAGCGTTGTCTCCGGCTTATTTGAGATAACCATTGGCACGGAGCTTTGCGCGAGTGCAGGCGCGCCTCTCATGCAGCGTGTGGCTATGGCAGGAGCCATTATCGCTTGGAGCGGGCTATCCGTACACGGGCAAGTCGCCAGCGTTGTGCATGACACAGACATCCGTATTAGGCCATACATAGTGGCGCGTCTCGCGCATGCTGCACTAGCGTTTGTCTACACGATGCTGCTGTGGGACGTCAGTGGAGACTTGCTGGGCACCACTTTAGGGGTTGCGCTCGTGTTGTCGG
>QLUB01000117.1 GCA_018725205.1 candidate division NPL-UPA2 bacterium | reverse complement strand
CCGCGACTCTGGCGACGTGCGTGGGCACAGCGGCTGTGCGACTCGTTGCTGCCCCCAATTTCATTTCCGGCGATCTGCGGGTGAAAGGGGAATCGGTAATTCCATCGAAAGTTGACATAGATCAACGAACAATTATGGAAGGAAGGCGCGTTATGAAGCTAATAAAGACACAGATTACCAATTATCGCTGCATAGACGATAGCCAAAAGTTCACTCTGAACCAGATCACCTGCTTGGTAGGTAAAAACGAGTCGGGCAAAACAGTGCTACTACGCGCAATCGAAAAGCTCAATGCGTTGAACGAGTCTGAGACGGTTTACAACAAGACACAGGACTACCCGCGCCGCTTCCTAACGGACTACAAGGAACGACATGGCGGCGGCGAAGCTCGCGTGGCTTGGACGGTGTGGAGGCTTGAACAGCCCGAGATTGCTGCGCTCAAAGCTGAGTTTGGTCCGGATTGTCTCGGTGAGGAGGATGAAATCACCGTTACCAAGTCCTACGAACAGATCGGCACAAGCTGGACGGTTCCAACGAAGACGGCACAGATCGTTGAATATTTGGCGAGGAAAGCGGGAATCGTTGATGACGAATTAAAGGAAGTCAAGCCACACCTCCACAGCGAAGTTGGCCAGTTATCCCGGTTATCCCGACGGGTGCATTAGCTCGAAGGCCTCCGACATCCTCCGCCAAATACAGTCCAAAGTTCTTTTACGTCTCGTCTTACGACCGTATGCCCGGCAAGGTTTCAGTCGCCGATTTGATCCAAAAGAAGAACGAGAAAAAAGTCAGCGAAGACGAAAACATCTTCCTCGACTTCCTATCCTATGCGGGTACAACCATTGATGAGTTCCAGAATCCACAACAATCCGAGGATTTGCGCGCCAAATTAGAGGCGGCATCGATCAAGATCAGTCGGCAAATCTTCGAATACTGGTCACAGAACAAAAACCTCAAGGTTCAGCTTAGCATCGATCAGGGCCGGCCTGCTGACCAAGCACCATTTAAGACTGGAGACGTGATCCACGCACGCATCTACAACTCGTTGCACGAGATGACGGTGCCGTTCGACGAGCGCAGTGCTGGTTTCACTTGGTTCTTCTCATTCCTTGCGAAGTTTTCCCAGGTCAAACAACATCACGGCAACCTGATAATTTTACTGGACGAACCCGGGCTCAATCTCCATGCCAAAGCTCAGTCCGACCTGCTACGCTACATTCGCGAAAAACTGGAGCCTTACCACCAAGTGATCTATACCACCCACTCACCCTTCATGGTGCCCCCCCACGACCTCGCGTCGGTACGAACTGTTGAAGACGTAGTGATCCGCAAGCCCGATGACAAAATCGATATTTGTGGTACCAAGATTGGAGATCAGGTGCTCAGCACCGACAAAGACACGCTGTTTCCCCTGCAGAACGCGCTGGGCTACGAGATAACCCAGTCGCTCTTCGTGGGTTTAAACACGCTTTTGGTGGAAGGACCATCTGACATCTTGTATTTGCAAATAATGTCGGCCACCCTAAATAGCATGAAGCGAATCGGACTTAGTCCAAAATGGACGATATGCCCTGTCGGTGGCGTTGATAAGGTGGCAAGTTTCGTTGCGCTATTTGGCGGCAACAAACTCAACATCGCCGTGCTGACAGACTACGCGAGCGGTCAGAAGAGGAAAGTAGAGGAACTCAAAAAAAGCGTGCACATCCGTGATGGGAGCCGAGTTTTGCTCGTTACAGATTTTGTGGAATTGCCGGAAGCCGACGTCGAGGACATGTTTGGGCGGAAGATGTACCTGCGCTTGGTCGATGCCACCTGCAGCATTCCAAAAGATAAGTCTTTGGAAAAAGCTTTGGGAGCCGATGAGACCACACGTGTTGTTAAAGATGTTACCGATCACTTTAATGTCAAGCCCGATCTTGGGGACGAGTTCAACCACTTCACGCCTGCACAGTGGCTCCTGCTAAACCCTAGATGGATCATGGACAACAAAGACGAACTATCTGAGGCGTTTGATTGTTTTGAAGTCCTTTTCAAGAAGGTGAACGGCTTCCTGGTTTAAGTTTCGTAGATCAAGTTAGCACCGAGGGCGTACCCCGACGATGAAAGGTGAGACCAACAACTGATGAGATGCCGGCGCATATTTTGTAAGTAAACTTACTCATCATGTTGAGTAAGTTGTAGCGACTTATCAACGCCTTCAATTCGACATCATCGCCCGCCCTCATAGCGGAGTCGTGCCGTTTCGTGCAGGCGGTGGTGGGTTCGTGTCAGACGGGCAAGACCATGCCGGTGTAACAGGTGATCCGTGCACCGGGCGTGCCTGCGCATCTCGCCAATGCGGTGGTGGGAGAAAGCGAATTGTTTACTTACACGATTGTAACCGCGAGGCGGGCTTCGTGGTCCACGCTGGGCGGCGGCTCATCGCCATCGAGGCGAGGAGTAGGCGACACATTCCCCTCCAAGCTCATCTCCGGCGAGCTACGGGTGAAGGATACGGAACGGTTTATCGAGAATACATTGTGACGAATTCAAAGGGAGGGATCTGGCAATGATTGGTGCTAATTTCGATAGCACTAAGGTGCTACTTGACGATCTGCTGGCACGGGCAGAAAGCGGCAAACTGCAACTCCCGGATTTCCAGCGCGGCTGGGTCTGGGACGATGATCGCATTCGAAGCCTCCTAGCTAGCGTGTCCGTTTCTTTTCCGATTGGCGCGGTGATGCTGCTCGAAACGGGCGGGGGGCACATCCGTTTTAAACCACGCCCGCTCACTGGGACGCCCGAGCAGCTACAACAGATTGCGCCCGAGACGCTGATTCTCGATGGACAGCAGCGGCTGACCTCGCTCTTCCAGGCGTTGATGAGCACGGCAGCGACGAAGACCAAAGATGCAAAGGGGAAACCTATCAGCCGCTGGTATTACTTTGACATGAAGAAAGCTGTAACTAACGATGACGACCGCGAGGATACCATCGTGAGCGTGCCCGAGGACAAACTGGTCAAGATCTTTGGCGGCATGACCACCTTAGATGTGACCACAGCCGAGCACGAGTACGAGGCCGATCTCTTCCCTGTGAATCGTCTCTTTAAGAGCGCCGAATGGCGTCATGCCTACAACAAGCACTGGAACTACGCGCCCGACAAGATCCAGCTCTACGACAAGTTCGAGAGCGAGGTCATCAAACGCTTTGGGCAGTACCAGGTGCCGGTCATCGAGTTGAAGAAGGAGACGCCCAAGGAGGCAGTCTGCCTCATCTTTGAACGCGTGAACACCGGTGGTGTGGCGCTCACTGTGTTCGAGCTGCTGACTGCCTCCTTTGCCGCGGATGATTTCCAGCTTCGCGATGACTGGAACGCCCGCGAGCGACGTTTGAAGCGGCAGCATCCGGTGCTACGCAATCTACAGAGCGACGATTTTCTTCAGGCGATCTCGCTTCTTGCCACCCAACAGCGGCGGCGCAATGCTATTGCATCAGGTGTTGCATCCGACAAGGCACCCGGCATCAGCTGCAAACGCAAGGACATCCTGAAGATCGAGGTCGCCGACTGGCAGGCGTGGGCGGATCTCGTCGAGAACAGTTTCGTGCGTACCGCGCGCTTTCTCTATGGGCAGAAGATTTTTAAGGAATGGGATCTGCCTTATCGGACGCAACTTGTGCCGCTTGCTGCGATTTTCGCTGATCTCGCCAAAGCTGGAGAGACCGAAGGCGCACGCCAGAAGATCGCCCGCTGGTACTGGTGTGGCGTGTTGGGCGAACTTTACGGCGGAACCACCGAGAGCCGCTTCGCACGCGACTTGCCGGAGGTGGTGGCGATGGTACGCGGTGAACCTACCGAGTCAATCACGATACAGGAGTCAAGTTTCCAGGCCAACCGCCTGCTCACCCTGCGCACCCGTAACAGCGCGGCCTATAAAGGGATATACGCATTGCTTATGCGCGACGGTGGGCGCGATTTTCGCACCGGCGCGCCGATCGAAGCCCATGCCTTCTTCGCTGACAAGATCGACATCCACCACATCTTCCCCGAGAAGTGGTGCAAGACAAACGGCATAGAGTCGGGCATCTATAACAGCATCATCAATAAAACGGCACTCGCGGCCCATACTAACAAGCAGATTGGAGGTAAGTCGCCATCGAGCTATTTGCCGCTGATCGAAAGGGAGGCGGGTATCGATCCAACTCGCATGGATGAGATTCTCATATCGCACTGCATCCTGTCCCAGCCCCTACGCATCGATCGGTTTTGGGATTTTTATGCCGCTCGTGCCGAGGCACTCCTCCGGCGCATCGAGAACGCGACGGGCAAGAACATCATGCGCGAGTCGCAACTGTTTCGCGCAGATGCCGTGACCGAAGTATATGACGAGGGAATAGAGGAATGGGATACCGAGGAACCGGTAGTGGAGGAGGCGGAGGCATAGTGAGCAACTCGTTCACCGAATCTACTGTTGAGCAGGCCGCGCTGGCCTGGCTCAAGGACTTGGGCTACCTAGTTCTATCGGGGGCAGAGATCGCCCCCGGTGAGGCGGCTGCCGAACGCGAAGACTACGACCAAGTTGTACTGGAGGGCCGTCTGCGGCAGGCACTGCAACAACTTAATCCTCATGTGCCTTTTGAGGCGTTGGAGGAGGCACTCCGTAAGTTGACCAGGCCGGATTCGCCTTCGCTGATAGCCAATAATCACATCGTTCATAAATATTTGGTCGAAGGCGTGCCGGTCGAATACCAGCGGCCTGATGGATCTATCGGCGGGGATCTTGTCCGCGTGCTGGACTATGAAACGCCGGAGAACAATGACTGGCTGGCAGTCAATCAGTTTACAGTTGTCGAGAACCGATACGAGCGGCGGCCGGATATTGTGCTGTTTGTCAACGGTTTGCCGCTGGCGGTGATCGAACTAAAGAATGCGACCGACGAGGATGCGAATATTTGGAAAGCCTTTAACCAACTTCAGACCTATAAACAACAAATTCCGTCACTTTTTGCCTTCAA
>QLUB01000116.1 GCA_018725205.1 candidate division NPL-UPA2 bacterium | reverse complement strand
TTCTGCGGGGATGCCCGGACCCTGGTCCTTAATACCCACACGCACCATATCGCCTACTGCCATAACTGAAACGGCAATGTCACTGCCTTCGTGGGTGTACTTAATGGCATTAGACATGATGTTGACTAGCACCTGTTCCACTTTGTCGGCGTTTGCCACAACCGCAGGCACTTCCTCCGGAAAGTCAGTGCGAAACCGAAGATTGCGCTTTTGTGCCGCGTAAGCGAGTTTGTCGGCGACGTCGAGTATAAGTTCGTCTAGCAAAGTGGGCCGCATCGTGAGTCTAGCCTGCTGGAAGTCGAGTGCAGAGAGTGTCAGGAGGTCTTTTATTAGTCGGTCCATACGGTCCGCTTCCTCGGAAATAGTGGAGAGGAAGCTAGCCGCCACATCTTTTGTGTCCAGGGCACCACTTAAGAGGGTCTCGGCATATCCCTTAATGGTAGTAAGCGGAGTCTTAAGCTCATGCGAAACGTTGGCGACAAACTCGCGTCGCATCTGCTCAAGCCGCGCCTCCTCCGTAATATCCTGCAGCACAATAATCCCCCCCGATACCTCGCCGTCAGCGGAATGGAAGGGAGCGGCATAGGCGCGCACAGCAATTGTATACGGCGACTTTAGTTCTGTCTCAGCGACTTTAGGCCCGCTGCCTTGCAGGAGCCGCGTTATATCCCCTAGGTTAAGGACTTCTAGGATGACTGCAGAGGATGTCTCCGGGGTGATGCCGAGCATATCACGCGCGCGGATGTTGGCGTGGATAATCTGTCCTTGCGTGTCTACAGCAATTACGCCATTGGTCATTTGGGTAAGAATGGCCTCTAGCTTGGTTTTGTCGTTCTTGAGCTCGGTCATGGTTTTCCTGAGCTCAGCGGTAAGGTAATTAAACACCTGCGCCAATTTGCCGATTTCGTCCCCCGATTTGACGGTTACCTCCATGTCAAAGTGCCCGGCAGCGAGGCGTGCGGCCTTACTTGTCACTTCTTGCAGAGGCCGGGTGATGGTCTGGGCGGCAAAAGTGCCAAGCAGCATGGTCACGCCAATGGCGAGCAGAGTGGCATTAAGGAGCCTAGCCTGCACCTCTTGCAGGATGCTATATGTTTCATCGAGTGGCTCGCGCACATAGACTAGCGCCACTTCGTCTCGCGCCGTCCCCTGCGTGAGGATACCCGAGAGGGGAAGCGCTAAGGTATAGAATCTGCGCCCGGTAGGGTCTTCCCAGCGCGCTTCTTGCGCCTCCTCTGTGGCGAAAAACTCCACAAGCGCGGGGTAATCGGGACTCTGCACGAATAAACCCCGTAGCCTTTCCGCCGCAGGGTTAAGCGAGGTCGCCGCTACCTGTCCTTCTGGGCTTACCAACAAGATAATCGCGTCTTCCTGTCGAGCGCGCAGGTTGCTAAGCAAAGCTTCGGCCAGCTCGCGGCTGTAGGGCCCACGCCGCATCTCAATTTCTAGGACTCTTACCACGTGCGCGCCACGGGTGCGCAACTCAGTACGAGCCCTCTCTAAATAAAAGGCCTCAATGTTGCGTACGAGAAAGAAGCTTACAAACTGCATGGCCACAACGATCAGCAGTATATAGAGGAGCATTAGCCTCCACTTGATGCTCTGGAACATATCAGGCCTCGCGGAAGTAGTATCCGACACCGCGGCGGGTGAGGACATACTTGGCGTTAGCCGCAATAGGGTCATCTTCGATTTTCTCGCGCAGGCGTCGAACCGTCACGTCCACGGTGCGGCCGTCACCGAAGTAATCGTACCCCCAGACTTCTTTCAGCAGGTGCTCTCTGTCAAACACGCGACCGCGGTGCAGCGCCAAGTACTTTAAGAGTTCAAACTCGCGCACCGTGAGGTCGATGGGAGTGTCGCCTTTACGTACCTCATACTTGACGAGGTCGATGACTAGGCCGTCGGAGACCAATGCGGAGGTCTCCCGTTCCTCTGCCGCAGAGATGATGCCGCTGCGCCGCAGGTGTGCTTTGACGCGGGCCACTAATTCACGCGGACTGAAGGGTTTGGTAATGTAGTCGTCCGCGCCGAGAGCAAGGCCCTTAACTTTGTCGCTCTCCGCCCCTTTTGCGGTAAGCATCAGGATGGGGGTATTGGTCGTGCGGCGAAGTTCCCTGCACACCTGAAACCCGTCGAGCTTAGGCAACATGAGGTCGAGGATAATGAGGTCAGGCAGGTGGCGAATAGCCATACTCAGGGCGTCTTGTCCATTGTAGGCTAGGCTTACGCTGTAATTCTCTTTTTCTAGGTTAAACTTTATAATCTCAGCAATAGGTTTTTCATCTTCTACTACGAGGATCTTGGGATTCACAGCCCCACCCCCATGTTACATCTTTACATAATCTATTCTCTGGTGAAGGCGAGGTTTCCTGTATCTTTTGCCCTGATTATCTAAAGAATCTTAAGGGATCTAGGGGCCGCCCCGCAGAGATAATCTCAAAGTGCAAGTGAGGGCCAAAACTCCGCCCTGTGTTGCCGACGAGAGCGACAGTCTGCCCCTTTTCTACCTGCTCATTGACTGCTACCAGAAGCCGCGAAGCATGCGCATAGATAGTGGCATAGCCGTTGCCATGCTCAATGCGCACCATCAATCCGTAGCCCCCGTTCCGTCCGGCGAAGGATACGATGCCGCTGTCGGCAGCCACAATGGGTGTGCCAATGGGTGCGCCAATATCTACACCGGAATGAAAACCGCCCCAGCGCGCGCCAAACGGGGAAGTTATGCGGCCGATGGTCGGCCAGCGGAAAGTGCCGGTACTAAGCGTTGGCGCGCTCTTCGTCCCTCGTGCCACTACTTGAGTAGTGGGGGAGGACAAAACTGCCGTAGATAGAATCTCGCGGCTTTCTTCCGTGCCGTTGACGGTGGCGACGCGGGCGGTAATTTGCTGGGAACCACTACGCCCCGGCGTGCGCACGCGCCGCTCCCAACTCCAGAGTGCGTTATCCGCAACATAGATAGTTTGAAAGGGGATTGGCCTGTTATAGGTGACCTTCTCTAAGACTTCCACCTGCAGGAACGGCTCTGCCACGACTAGGTTAAGGGCAGTGCCAACACGCAGCCGCTCGGGTACAACGGCTGGATTAGCGGCCGCTAGGATACTTGTGCGCAAATTGTGCAGGCGCGCAATGCTCCAGAAGGACTCGCCGCGCGCTACCGTGTGCGTAAGGCGGCGCTCGCGTCCAAACAGCATCACGTTCATGCCGCCGCTCTTGTCGACTATGTTGTCGAGTTTGCGATACGCTTCGCTAATGCTGACGTCTTGCCGAAAACGGACTGACTCTACTGCTCTATTGTTATCAACCTTAACAAAGCGACTACGCAAAGCCTCAAGCACTGCTTCGGCCTCTTCGCGCGTCGCCAGCGCCGCTACTTCTTGGCCATTGACGTTAATCACTGACGCCTTCATGCCAAACTCGACTAGTGGCTCAAGCTCTGCCCACAGCTCATCGACCGTAGTGCGAGCAAGTGTGAATCGCAGTCTATACTCCACTTGGCTGGCTAGACCCACGTCCCCGCCGCTTTCCTGTTGCAACTCCTGCGTCCGTGCATCTAGGCGGCCGATTATCACTTGTTTGTCTCTAACTACGCCTAAAGCTACTTCGTCTAGGCGAACTTCCCACGCCTTAAACGCCCAAAACAAAGTGAAAATCAGAGCACACAACGTAAGAGCAAAGCAAATCGCTATTTGCTTGCGCCTGTGTCTCCTCTGCAACCTCATCACCTCACGTAAAAAGTGTAGACAAAATGCGCCGCGGGGGGCAGATGGCTCCTGCTACGGCGAAATAGGTGTTTATGTCAGTGGAGCGGGTGAAGGGAATCGAACCCTCGTAGCCAGCTTGGGAAGCTGGTGCTCTGCCATTGAGCTACACCCGCACGCTCCGGACACGAGTATACCACAGGTGCTTTGTTTGCACAAACTAGCGTGCCCCATGGCTGATAAGTATCTCACCTATAATAGACAGGCCACGCCCCATTGCCAAGTTAAGCGCCGTTATCCCCTGGTAAGTTACGTTAACGTCGGCGCCGTAGGTACATAGAAGGCCGGCCATGGCCACATGTTCCCCAAGTATGGCAATAATGAGGGGAGTTGCGCCTTCTTCGTTCTTGGCGTTAGGGTCTGCGCCTTGCTCAAGCAGCATGCTGGCCATATCAAAGCGTCCCTCTTGCACTGCGATCATCAGGGCTGTAAACCCCCCCTCCATAGCGGCCTCAGCATTGGCGCCGCGCTTTAGCAGAAGCTCCGCCGCGCTAACGTGCGTGAGAGCGCCAGCCTGAGCGGCGAGAATTAAGGGGGTAGCGCCATTAGGCAAAGCTAGGTCGGTGTCCGCCCCGCCATCAAGCAAAGCCTCGACCGTGTAGTAGTTGGCAGAGAGCATTGATAGCAGGAGCGGCGTTGAACCGTGGTTGTGCTTGGCATTAACGTCGGCACCGCGCTCAAGCAGCCGCTTGACCATCTCGGAGTTGCCAAACGAGGCTGCAAGGTGGAGCGCCGTCCATCCGTCCTTGCTGCGCTGGTCTACCGGTACGCCTAGCGAGAGAAAGTACTCCACGAGCTCAAGCTGGTTGGCCTCGGCGGCCACAATGATAGGGGTGTAGCCGTTTTGGTCCTGTGTATCCGTCTGCATGCCTGCCTCAAGATACTGCTTTACTTGTTCAAGGTTTCCCGCCCGCACGGAATTCATAAATGCTTCTGTGTTAAAGGGCAACCGATTCCGCCACAACGAAAAGCGCCCGAGTGGAGCACACCCGACCGAAGCCAATATCACGACCAGCACTAATGACAGAAGCAGAGCGCGTCTTAGCACCCGTGACTCCTCCTTTTTTTTAAGCATGTACCTAATGAGTATTCGCGACACAAAGAGAAATTCCTTTACCACAAATGCCGCAGTTGTGTGGGAAAATATAGAACCAGCCACGGCAGAGCGGTGACCGACAAAAAACCCTCTGGGCAAAACCCAGAGAGCCTTGATAACACTGGAGCCGGTAGTGGGATTTGAAC
>QLUB01000115.1 GCA_018725205.1 candidate division NPL-UPA2 bacterium | reverse complement strand
CAGGTGGAGCTAGCTCCCTTCCGCACCACTATTAAGGAGGGCATAGGGGCGCTAATGACTGCTCACGTCCTCTACCCAGCATTAGATACCGCTATGCCGGCCACATTGTCGGGGACGATTATCAATGATCTTTTGCGACACAGGCTAGGGTTTCGGGGACTCCTTTTCACCGACTGCATGGAAATGTCGGCTATCGCCAAGGGCGTGGGCACGGTCCAAGGCGCAGTGCAGGCGCTTAAAGCCGGTGCCGACATGGTGCTCGTATCGCACAGCGAGGAAGTGCAAGTCACCACCTACAAAGCTATTCTCAATGCGGTCCAATCGGGGGAGATACCGATTAGCCGTCTTGACGAGGCAGTAACGCGCATCGCCATGGTCAAAGCAGAGCTCGCAACGCAAAACATCCGGCTTCTCACCCCGCCCGAGCGCGAAGCCATGCATAGACTCCGCAACGCCACCTATGAAGCGTCGGTGACGGTTGTGGGCGATATGCGCTCGCTTTTGCCCTTGTCCCCGGGGGTTTGCGTGCACCTGTTGGCTGCTCGCGAAGACTACACTCAACTCACTGCCAGGGCTAGTCTAGGGCGGAATCTCGCCAATCACGCGGGATTAAAGGTGCAGGAAGTGGCCCAGAATGAGATTTGGGGTGACACGCACTCTCTGGGCTGCCTCAACAGCTTGGCAATGGTGCTGGTTCGCGGCCTGCCCTCCGACGACGAACAGATGCATATACTGCGCAGGATTACCGAGCTCTACCCGCGGTGGATAGTCGTTTCACTTGGCTCCCCCTACGACCTTGCGGTTATGCTCGACCCAGATCTGGGCGTCTGCCTTTACGGCGCCGACCCGCAAGCTCTAGGAGCCCTCGCCAAGATCCTGTCCGGAGAAAGGCCGGCAATCGGTAGACTCCCCGTGACGCAGAAAAGCGCGAAGTCTGCTATGACCCCGTGCTAGCGGTGGGAACAGCAATTTACCGGCCACGACCGCGTGTCTGGCACCTGTAACTTGTGGCAGAGTATTGGTCAGTCCGTGCGCGGCAAAGTAGGCCATCACGGCAAAGGCTAGAGCCTCACGGTCGCGCGATAGCATCCCCTTCTCCTCAAAGGTAGAGACAGGAACCGGCAGCTTGGTGCGCAGGGCATCTATCAATGTGCGGTTCAGGGCTCCGCCGCCGGCAACCAAGACCTCGTCTAGCCCAAAAGGAACCACATGTGCCCTGTAGGCTGCGGCAATGCTCTCTGCCGTGAATGCGGTGAGCGTTGCTAAGAGGTCAAGCGCTGAGCACTCCACTAGGGGTGTGTGCCGCAACATAAATTCCAGACTAAAGACCTCGCGACCGGTAGATTTGGGGGGTGATAGCTGCAAGTATGGATGCCGCAACAGAGCGATAAGCGCTGTTTCGTTGACAGTGCCGCGAGCCGCCAACTCGCCGTCACGATCAAACAGCACACCAAAGAACCGCTGCGCCGCTTCGTCGATCAGGCAGTTTCCCGGGCCGGTGTCAAAAGCCCGTACGAATCGGCTGTCGCCGTCTGCCGGCAGGTAAGTCAGGTTGGAAATGCCCCCGATATTGTGGATGGCTCGGGCCCTCCCCGGCTCATGGTAGAGGAGCAGGTCCCCAAACGCTACCAGCGGTGCGCCCTCGCCGCCTGCAGCTAAATCTGACTGGCGGAAGTCGCATATGACAGGCACGCCGCACCTCTCCAGCACCCAAGCCCCTTCCCCTATTTGTAGCGTGCTTTTTATCCGACACCCTACCCGATCGTCGACTCGAGGCATATGAAAAACGGTTTGTCCCGACAAAGCCACCAAATCCACGCGATACGCATCACACGCTTCTCCTGCGAGTTGGGCATAAGCTTGACCGATCTCAGCATGCAGCTCGGTGATCAGCACAACATTGGATGACGCTCTGTTGCTGGCCAGCCGCAGACGTTCGGCGAGCGCAAGCGAGTATGCTTGCCTAAAGCGCCCCTGCACCTTCCAACGCAACCTTTCCACCGTCCCCGAAAACTCGACCAACACAGCATCGATGCCATCGCCGGATGTCCCCGTCATTAAACTCAAGATGCAAAGCGGAAGTAAATTCATCACGTAGCCCCCAAGCCAGATTTACCTTGACTCTATCATAGCCCGCCTCTCCATCAAACATAAAGGAGTGAGTCCCATGAAAAAGAGACTGCTGGCCAGCACTCTCGTCCTCGCGTTGTTCGCGACAATCTTAGCCGTTGACTTTACTGCACAAGCATCAGCCCCGTGGCAGGTCCTAATCAACAACGTCCCCCTGCAATTTGATGTGCCTCCTGTCATTCTGCAGGGACGCGCTCTAGTGCCAATGCGCGCCATTTTCGAAGCACTAGGAGCAACTGTCCACTGGGATGAGGCAACTAAGACAGTCACTGCGTACCGACGCGAATCAGCCGTTGTGCTCACCATCGGCAGCCGCACAGCTTGGGTAAACGGCCCGGTGAGCACTCTGGACGTAGCGCCTTCCATTGTAGCCGGACGCACCTTAGTGCCGCTGCGCTTTGTGGCAGAAGCCTTAGGCGCAGAAGTCGGCTGGGACGGCCGAGTAACTATTAGCGTTAACCATGCCCCCTACGTTACACCGCCAGTGGGTGGCACCATCACCTTCGGCGCTACAGCTGACCCGATCACCTTAAACCCGATCATGTCAACGGATGTCGGCTCTGCCTTTGTTCACGGCCGTACCAACTGGGGCTTAGTACGCATGAACGTACAGGCCCTACCGATGAACGCTATCGCCGACCGTTGGCAATGGGATCAAGCCACACTAACTTGGCGCTTTTGGCTAAACCCCCGCGCTAGATGGCAGGATGACGTACCGGTTACGGCGCGCGACGTGAAATTTACATTTGACACA
The DNA here is from genome assembly GCA_018725205.1 of candidate division NPL-UPA2 bacterium. Lineage (GTDB taxonomy): Bacteria > Bacillota > UBA994 > UBA994 > UBA994 > UBA994. Next base: position 2,224 of record QLUB01000115.1, on the reverse strand, counting down.
ATCGCTCACGCCGACTACGACGGTCCGCGCCGCGCGGTAGTGCAACATGTGCAGGAGATCGTAGTGGTTAACGCCCACACCGTCGACTTCCGCATGCGCCAAGTAGACGCGAGCTTCCTGTTCCGCATTGGCCTAGGCTTGCTACCGCATCACGTTCTGGGCACCGTGCCGGTTCGCGAGCTGCGTGGGCATGCCTTTAGCCGCGTCCCACTTGCCAACGGCCCTTACCGCTTCGTGCGCTGGGTGCCTGGCCAGTTCGTGGAGCTAGCCCGCAACCCGCAATTCTTCCAGGGGCCACGCCCGTATATCGACCGAGTAGTAGTGCGTACTTTCCAGGACGACGCAGTCCGTCAGGTAGCCTGGGAAGTCGGCGACATCGATTTCCTCGCCTCGATATCGCCTGACACCATCGACCAAGTGCGGCGCCAGCACGCCAATCGTGCGCACTTCCAAGAGATTATGGTGCACGGATTTGACTCCATCACCGTCAATCTTGAGCACCCCATCTTGAGCGACCGCGTCGTACGTCAAGCATTGGTCACGGCCATCGACCGCCAAGCTATAGTCAACTCTGTACTTAACGGTTTTGGCCGCGTGCTGCACGGTCCACAGATCTCAACCTCGTGGGCGCATGGAGCAACGGGCCTTGACCCTTACACCCATAGTGTCGGGAGGGCGCGAGAAATGCTTGATGCCGCAGGTTGGCGAGTCCCGGCGAGGAGCCGTGACGGCGTCCGCATGAAGGACGGAGTGCGCCTCAGTTTTGGCATCATGGTGCAATCCGGTCATGTAACACGCATGGACGTCATGACCATGCTTACTAGCTACTGGCGGCTGATCGGCGTTGAGACCATCGGAAAAACTATCGAATGGGCCGTGCTCGGCGAGCGCTCCCGCCGCTCACAGTTCGACTTGATGATTACCGGCTGGGCACCCGGACCTGACCCGGATGTGTTCCGCTTCTTCCACTCCTCGCAGGCCGAGCGCAACGCCGCAGGGCACGTGCCGGGCTTTAACCGGGCGCTGTTTCGCAACGCCGACGTAGACCGCCTGTCCGAGGCTGCCCTCGCTACCGTAGATGTCGCCGAGCGCACGCGCATCTACCACGAACTTGACCGGATTCTCAACCGTGAAGTTCCCTGGATATGGCTGTTCCAACGCAGCGCAGTATCCGCAGTGTCAAATCGCATCGGCGGTGTGGTGTGGTCGCCAATCGGCGCACAGGAGCTCGACGCTTGGTTTATCCGCCGCTAAAGCTCTCTGCCGCACTAAGTCGACAAGGGAGTGCCGCGCATAACGAAGACGCTTACGTGTGTGAGCCCGCATGGGGATTCTACGCCGTAATCGACGGCGCGACCTCGGTTGTGCCCTATAGAGTTCCAGAGGGCATGACCGGCGGTTGGCTGGCGGCGCAAGTGGTAGCTCTGGTTCTGCGACAAAACGCGAGGCAGAGAGCTCTATGCTCTCTGCCTCTTAATGCCGTGCTAGCACTGGCGAACGACGCGCTAGGTCAGGCCATGCAGGATGCCGACATCGACACAACTCAGCCGGAGAACCTGTGGAGCGCCTGCGCGGCGGTCGTTAGGCTAAGCGACACTTACCTTGAAATCGCGCAAATCGGAGACGCCGTGGTAGAAATATTGTACGCAGACGGCAGAGCCGTTCTCGCTACGCCCGATCAACTCGCGACAGTGAGCGAGACGACACGCCAAAAATGCATAGAGGCTCGTGCCGCAGGCTGCAACTCTCCGTCTGAACTCATGGACTTCTTGCGCCCGCACCTCGTAGCCAATCGTCGTCTAGCTAACCGCCCCGGCGGTTACGGCGTACTAAATGGCATGCCCGCCGCCGCCGACTTTATTTTCTCCCAGCGCATCCCTTTAGCAGATATCACCGGCGTTCTATTGATGACCGACGGCCTCCGGACAAAGGGGACGGTTCCTTTTGTCCGGGACGAAGCCGACGGACTCGGCGTGGAGGCGGTGGTCAAACACGTACATAGCATGGGCCTTGCCGGCTACATCAGCTGGCTTCTCTCGCTCGAGCAAGAGGACTCGACGTGTCTACGTTACCCCCGCGTCAAAGTTAGTGATGATAAAACAGCGATATGGCTCTCACGCCTTAACCCGCACGACGAGAATTAAAATCGCATCGGGACAGGTATACATGCGTTTAACGAGGGATCCTTAAGCCTGTTAGCAAGGCTAGGGTTTAAGCGCGAGGG
>QLUB01000114.1 GCA_018725205.1 candidate division NPL-UPA2 bacterium | reverse complement strand
TGCTGATCTTCTTGTACAGCAAGTCGATCAGGTTGCCCTTGCCAAGCTTCGCTAAATCCTCATGCTCTAAGTAGATACCCTGCTCACGCACTGCCGCGAGCAGTTCCTTGGCAGTAGAATATGCGTCAATATCTACGTTGGCGTCCTTAAGGATTAAGTCACGGAAGGAGACAACCGGCCACTCGGCGCCAAAGTCAATCTCCTCCTCGCCAATAAGCACCAGCGTGGAGCCAAACAGCGCTTGAACCAAGTGAATCACCAGCTCGCGCAAAAGCTCCATATTGTCTTGATAATTGAAGTAGGCACTATACCCCTCCACCATGGTGAAGTCCTGCAGATGAGTGGGGCTGATACCTTCGTTGCGGAAACAGCGCGCCACCTCAAATACGTGGGTAAACCCGCCAACGACCAAGCGCTTGAGGTACATCTCGGGTGCAATGCGCAGGTACAAGTCTATATCTAGTGCCTTATGATGAGTGACAAAAGGCGAGGCTAGTGCGCCGGAGGGTTTGTTCGTAAGGGTTTGCGTTTCGACTTCGATGAAGCCGTGCGACTCAAAGAAGCGCCGTAATTCAGAGAGCAGACGTGAGCGCATGAGGAACACGCGACGGCTTCCTTCGTTAGATATTAAGTCAAGGTAGCGCTGACGATAGATGAGCTCGACATCTTTAAGCCCATGCCATTTTTCCGGGAGCTCGCGCAGCGCTTTGCCAAGATGCGTCCACTCACTAACCTGCACTGTCTTTTCACCGGTCTTAGTCGTAAAAGTGGCGCCGGAAACACCCACAAAGTCCCCGATGTCGACCACTTCGTGGAACAAGGCATAGCCTTCGCCTAGCTGGTCTTGCTTAAGGGCAATCTGCATGCGCCCTTCGATGTCTTGGAGGTGTGCGAAGGTAAGCTTACCCATTTTGCGTATGGCTACGATTCTGCCCGCTAACCTGATGTCTGCCGCGCCATCGGGCAAGGCTCGTGCTGCCTTAAGGGCATGTGTCACCGCATACCTTTCCGGATATGCCTGTATGCCGAGTGACTTTAAGCGAGCTAGTTTCTCGCTGCGATAATCCTGTTGGCTCACCGTGATTCCCCCGCTCTCAGTCGTTGCTATGGAGTGACTGAATTTTACTTTCTGGCTCTCGCTCTTGTCAAGTGCATGTAAAAAAGTGCGGCCCTAGGATTAGGGCCGCCAAGCTAGGAAGGAGAAAGGTGATCCATGGACACAGACCTTAAGGTCTAAGGAGTTTTGCGTAAGGCGTGTTCCTCAATTTGTCCGTCCGATATGGAGATAGTACGGTTAGCCATGGCCGCAATTTCGCGATTATGGGTCACGATAATCGTGGTTAATCCTTTACTGTTTAGCTCTCTAAAGAGCTCAATCACTTTAAGGCTGTTTTTGCTGTCGAGATTGCCCGTAGGTTCGTCGGCCAGCAGGATTGCCGGGCTGTTAATGAGCGCACGCGCGATAGCCACGCGCTGCATTTCACCGCCGCTAAGTTCTTTAGGAAGATGCTTGCGGCGATGGCTGAGTCCTACGGTCTCGAGCAATTCATGGGTGAGTCGCTTGCCTTTATCGCGAAACAGAAGTGGGAGCTCGGTGTTTTCTTCGACCGTGAGTGTAGGCAAAAGAAAGAACTGTTGAAAGACAAAGCCGATGTTCTCTTGCCTGAGGCGCACCAACCCTGACTCCTTTAGTCCGGTTACCTCCTGTCCGCGCAAGCGGTAGCTGCCGGAGGTCGGCGTGTCTAGGCAGCCGAGCAGGTTCATCAGCGTAGTCTTGCCGGAACCCGACGGACCGACAATAGCTACAAACTCCCCGGCTTCGATGGCGAGTGTGGCGTTCTGCAGCGCGTAGACTGTCTCACTGCCCCGTCGATAGTGTTTGCATAACTTGCCAGTCTTAATCACGCTCAAGTTACTCACTCCTTATGGCTTCCATGGGGCTAAGCTGCGACGCGCGGAGTGCCGGGTACGCGCCCGCCACCACACCTAAGATGACAGAGACCAACAGGCTCATCCCCGCGATGTCGGGGTTAAATGTGATCAGGTTGCCTGCCGGGGCAAAGGGCAAAATCCCACGTAAAGCCCCCTCGATAAGCGTACCCGCGCCGATGGCTGCGGCAATGCCTACCACACCGCCGCTCGCGGTCAGCAAGATGCTCTCAATCCAGACGAGGGCAAAGATATCAACCGCCCCCGCGCCTACCGCCTTCATCATGCCGATCTCGCGCGTGCGCTCAAAAACCGAAGTGAGAATGCTGTTTAGTACGCCTAAGGCACTGATAAGGACGGCTACGACTACAATGGAGGTGATCAGCGCTTGGGCGGACTCCATCAATGTCTGCACAGTGCCGAGCATCTGCGACATGGTGATAGCTTGCACATCTGGCAAAGCTTGCACTAAGTCGACAACGGCCTGTACCTGACGCAGGTCCTCAAGTTGAATGGCTACAGAGGTCACTTTGCCTTCGGCGTTAAACAGGCGCTGTGCCGTAAGGAGCGGCATATAGATAAACTGATCATCTTGTGAACCGGTTTTCTGCAGTATCCCGGTAACGGTAAAGACTTGGTCGACACCGCTAATGCGGTACTCGCTGCCGAGTGTTAGCCCCGTCTCCGTGGCCTTTCCCGCAGGGAGGATGACGGAATTTGCGTCCACAAAACGCTCTCCTTCAATCACCCACCAGGGCTTTAAGGCAAAGCCCGCTTCGTCCAACCCTTGGATAATGACAGGCTTGCCTTGGTGGACGATCTTCTGGTTCATAAACATACCCACTGCGGTTTTTACGTTGGGCATAGCGCGGATAGTGGCGATATGCTCTTCTGTCAGGTAATCTTCAATCACGCCGCCGTGCATGACCATGGCTGTAGCCTCGTAGGGGCACCCTTTAGCTATGGCGAGCATATGCGCGCCGAGGCGGTTTAGGTCTTGGCGCAGGCTGGCCTGGTAACCGGCGTTAAAAGACATAAAGCTAAAAAGCATAGCAATGCCGACCGCAATGCCAAGTAGGGTGAGGGCACTGCGCACACGGCGGCGCAGTAGGTTCTTGAGAGCCACGGAGAAAAACTTCAAGCCGAACATCCTCTCTTTACTACAGGTCGTAGTAGATAACGCACTTTACAAGCTGCACCCGCGTGCAATAGCCGCTATTCACTCAGCAGATTAAGACTACGATTGCCCCAAGTACCGATAGCGGTGCCCACAGCGGCACAGGGCTGAAAACACGACGGTCAGCCAAAAGCAATTCGATACGCCGCTTCATGTCACCGCCACCAACTAAGAAACTCTCAGACCAGCGCCACTTCGCAAACGCCACTAGCTCTTGGCTGCGCCGCAGTACCTTAAGCAGCGCGGAGGCGAGCTCGAGCCTATATGTGTCGTTCACAGCGTAATCCGCAGCTTCCTCGCGTGCTTGGCAGTACCGTGCATAAGCTAAATGCGCCAACGGGGAAAAGAAGGCCACCTCTTTCAGTAAGAAAACCAAATTCCAAACGTTGTCGTGCCCGCGCACATGGGCTACTTCGTGCGCTAGCGCGGCCCTGAGCTCTGCGTCATTAAGCTGCTCTAGCAGGCCGGTCGTCACACACAGCTCGGGCGCATCGACATCACGCACAAAGAGCGCGGGGAAACAATTGGCGTACACCGCGATGCGCAGTGACACCTCCTCATCAATATCCGCTAGCGCTTTAGCCACACGTGCCCTAGCAGTTTCTGAGGCTACAAGGCGGCTCAGCCGCAGCGGCGACTTGTAGTATTGCCACAGCCGCACCAAGAGGTATAGTCCTAGCAGAACAGCGGTAAACGGGGCGAGAAAACCAGCGTAGATGCGGCCCATGGTACAGATACGCCAAGCAAAAGGGCCAAAGAGACGGCTGCACCGCCCAAAGATGTGCGCAAAATACCCGAAGTAGCTCATGATTGGCACTGCGAGCACCGCAGCGTAAAGCGTCATCCGCGCGCGCGGCGCCAACGGAACAGCCATATCAAGCACGGCAATTAACGCAAACGCTAAGCCTCCGGCAATAAACACATGTAGCACAAAGGGGGATACAAACAGCTGCCACGTGACCATTAGCCGTGCTCCTTTCGCTTGGCTAAGGCTACTTCCAGCCTGTCGAGCTCCGAGGCGTCTACAGCTTTAAGGCGGCTGGCAAGGTGCGAAATGGTCTGCTCCCTGTGTGAAACGAATAGGGCATCCAAAACTTCACCCACCACGCGCGCCAAGTACTCCTCACGCCCGAGGGCAGGCATGTACACATACGTGTTGCCCGCCGCTTCGCGCAGCAACACCGCCTTTTCCGCAAGGCGCGACATCACGGTCATAATCGTAGTGTAGGCTAGCTCGCGTTCGCGGCTCACGAGCAACGCTTCGTACACGTCACGCACTGTGCACTGCCCCCGCGCCCACACTAACTCCATGATGTCGGCTTCAAGGTCGCCAAGTATCTGTTTTAGACCGGCTTTCTGGGGCCTAAACTCGGGCACGATGGCCTTACCTTCCACAGGCAGACTACCTCCCGATGACATAGTACTGGCCGGGGCCAGCCCACCCTAAGCGTGCTAGTCTCTGCCCGTTTTGTCTAATCTCAATTTCAATGTGGCAGCCGTAGTTAATAACGCGCGCGGTTAGGCCAGTGAGAGTAGGGTTCTGTTGCTGATAGAAAGCGAGCGCCTCGTCGCGAATTGCGCCAAAGTCGCCGCTTGCTTGCGCCGCTTGCCAGAAATAGTACCCCACGCCCACCACGGCAAGTAAAACTACAGCCAAAATAATGTAGATTGTCTTCATGCTCTTGCCTCCCGTCTACTACAAAGCATAGTAGCGCCTATACCCTATCTTATGCTCGTCAATGTGTCAACCAGAAAACCGTCGCACGTCGTTACTGCACAAAAACACGCACTCGGCGGGCCAAGTCTGCCTGCAGGGCTTCGCGGTAATCGCCTGCCAGTGACAACTGCTTTAGGCCCCCTGCATACACCAAGAAATACATCGGGTACTCCCGCGCCAGAAGGAACTCATAGAGAGCATTCTGCCACGCATGTAGGGCCCCATGTGCGTCTTCCTGTGTGGTCGCTTGGCAGGCTAGAGCCAACGATGTCAAACCACGTGAGA
>QLUB01000113.1 GCA_018725205.1 candidate division NPL-UPA2 bacterium | reverse complement strand
GTTTCGCCGGAAGAATGTAAAGGCCTTTCAAAAAGTCTTCCGCGAGTTTGTCCTTCTGCTCGATGGCAGTGGCTTGCTTGGCAAAGAAGTCTTTGCGGTAGATGGCACTAAAATTAGAGCGTCCAACAACAAGAAGATGCATTTCACGAAGAAAAAGATTGAGCAGCGCATCGCTAGGATAGACGAAAAACTCGCATCGTTCTACAGAGTTCCAAGCTCGCCTAGAGACTCTAGTCAAGACGGGGGAAAACGAAATGTCCGTAGTCGACCCGGACGCACGGCTGATGGGAAACAATCGCGGGGGAGTAGATGTAAGCTACAACGTCCAGAGCGCGGTAGACGAGAAACATTACCTAGTTGTCGAGGTGAATGTCACTAACAAGCCTGCTGACCACGGCCAGTTAAGTATTATGGGCAAGCGAATAAGAAAGCGCCTAAAGATCAAAGGTAAGATAGTCCTCCTCGGTGACAAAGGTTATTACAACGGTCGCGACCTGCGGCGTTGCCACAAAAACAAGCTTACAGTTATTGTCGCTAAGCAGAAGGCTGGCAGAGAAGTTCCCGACCCTGAGTACAAACTAGACAAATTCACCTACACAGAAGGCCCCGACTACTTTACCTGTCCTGCCGGTAGCAGGCTTTCCCGCACAGGCGTGACAGAGGCGCGAGTGTACGAGAACAAGAAGGTCTGTGGAGCGTGTGGGCATAGGGCGAAATGCACCGCAGGTAAGTATCGGAGAATATGGATTAGCCCTTACCAGAAAGCCTGCCGCGACGTAGACGAGCGAACAGCCGCCAACCCTGACCTCTACAGAAAACGACAGATGATGGTCGAGCATCCCTTCGGTACGATCAAGCGAACCATGAATGGGTACTACTTCTTGCTCCGCACCATGCAAAAGGTTCGGGGTGAGGTTGCGTTGCTCTTCTTGGCGTACAACTTGAAAAGAGCGATAAACATCCTAGGAACTGGTGGGTTGAGGCAGAGACTATCTGCCTTTTCTTCTGTTCTTTTTTCTCTCTCCGCAAAAAAGCCAGCAATAGTGACCGCTTGCACGGTCTTTATGGCGCGAATCGGCTACTTGGAAACAGCACTGTGACACAGTCTGCTGTCCCTTTTGTCTATCCCTTTTGTCTATAAGACCACAGCAGGGAGGGAGTTGGCATATGAGTCTCGTATCTTGGCAAGTGAACATATTCTTCGACCGAGTTATGCTGCAGTTTGCATTGGCCAATCCTGAAGTCATGAGCATGCTAAGAGTGTTTGAGAAAGTGGGGTATCATCGGCATAACAGGCGGCTGAACGACGAATCCGATGCCCACAAGAAGGTCCAGGAAGCCAAGATAAGGAAAAGCTTGGCGGTGCTCTGTAGCTATGACCGCGGGCGGCTTAGCGCAAAAGTGCGGCTATCCCGCGACATTATGGAATGGTTCCTGTCAGACATGGTGGAAGGGCAAAAGTTTAGCTATCACAACTACCCCGTCAACCAGCTTTTTGGTGTGCAAAACCAGTTGCCTACCTTTTTGGCGACCATGCACCAGATCAACAATCGTCGTGATGCTGGGTACTATCTGTCCCGCCTATCGCAAGTGCGCCTTAAGTTCGAACAGGTGATCGAGGGGTTGCGGATTCGCGAGAATCAGGGGATAATTCCGCCCCGTTTTGTTCTCGATAAGGTAATTGCCGAAATCGAGGGTTTTGTTGGCGTGCCAGCAGAAGAGAATATACTCTACACCTCGGCTGCGGATAAGATAAACAAGTTAAGCGGCATGATTGCAGGCGAAAAGACGGCGACGCTTGCGCGCATTAGCGGCGCAATCAACGACGCTGTTTACCCCGCCTACCACAGGCTTAAGGACTACATCTTAGAGCTCAGAGCGAAGGCCACAGGCGAAGACGGGGTGTGGAAGCTTGAGCGCGGGTCAGATTACTACGCGCACTTGTTGCGTCACTATACCAGCACGACCCTGAGCGCCGGGGAGATCCACGGCATTGGTCTTAGCGAGGTTGCGCGGATTCAGAGCGAAATGGCCGCCGTTCTGGAGCGGCTTGGCTATGTAGGCAAGCATCCTGTAGCGCTCTTAAATGAGCTGTCTCTGGAGGAGCGGTTCCGGTATCCTGACACTGCCGCAGGCCGCGCGCAGGTACTGAAAGACTACAAAAGCATGATAGACCGCCTAGAAGGCAGCATAGACCACCTGTTTGACCTGCGCCCTAAAGTCGGGGTAATTGTCGAGCGTATCCCCGAGTTTAAGGAGAAGACGGCGCCGGGTGCCTATTATAATCCGCCCGCTATGGACGGCTCACGGCCTGGTGTGTTTTCGGTCAATCTATACCAGATGCCGGTGAAGATCCATATGGAAACTCTAGCCTTTCACGAGGCGACTCCGGGACACCACTTTCAACGGGCCATCCAGCAGGCATTGAAGGGGCTGCCTATCTTCCGCAGGCTAGTGCCTTTTACTGCCTACGCCGAGGGCTGGGCTCTTTATGCCGAAAAGCTCTGCTACGAGCACGGTCTGTTCAGCGACGATTATAGCGTGCTGGGGTACCTAGCTTCGGAACTGTTCCGCGCGGTGCGCCTCGTGGTGGACACCGGTATTCACCACAAGCGCTGGACCCGGGAAGAAGCCATTGAGTACATGGCGGCCAACACCGGCAACGCGCGCAACAATACCATAGCGGAAGTGGAGAGATATATCGTTATGCCCGGACAGGCCACGGCCTATAAAGTGGGCGAGCTCGCGATTGTGCGTATGCGGGAGAAGGCGAAACAGCAACTTGGTGACGCCTTTGACATCAGAGAGTTTCACAACGTGTTACTCAGCAACGGGTCTGTGCCTTTGACCATTTTAGAAAGCCTAGTGGATGAGTGGGTGTACCGGGGGATACAGGGGGACGGTCCTTTTGTGTTGTAGGACGCCCGCAGCGGGCGAGAAGTAGGGTGACCAAAATAAACAAAAGGCAGTACGCTTTGGTTAGGTACAGCCCTTGAGAGGTTATGCGCATGAAGTATACCGAAATTAACGCTAAGACGATTGATAAATGGGTCGACGCAGGGTGGGAGTGGGGTGTGCCGATTACCCACGAGCAGTATGTTGACGTCTTGCAGGGGAACTGGTCTATGCTCCTAACCCCAACTGTGCCGGTGCCCAAGGAGTGGTACCCAGACTTAAAGGGTAAAAGAGTGCTTGGGCTGGCGTCAGGCGGCGGTCAGCAGATGCCTATTTTTGCAGCACTTGGGGCGGAGTGTACGCTGCTCGACTACTCGGAGCGACAGATCGCCAGCGATCTAGCGGTGGCAGCGCGCGAGGGGTACGGCATCACCACTGTCAGGGCAGATATGACGTTGGCCCTGCCATTCGCTGACGACTCCTTTGACCTCATCTTTCATCCGGTGTCTAACTGCTACATCGAAGATGTGCTGCATGTGTGGCGGGAATGCTACCGCATCTTGAGAGCGGGCGGCAAACTCATGGCGGGCATGAACAATGGCTTCAGCTACCTTTTCGACGAAGCTGATGAGAAGACAATCAAGTATCGTCTGCCGTTTAACCCTCTGCAGAACCGGGAGTTGCTAGCAGGGCTCGAAGCCACCGATAGCGGCATTCAGTTTTCGCATACGCTGGATGAACAAATCCGTGGGCAACTCAAGGTTGGGTTCAAGCTCCTTGACCTCTACGAGGATACCGACGGCAGCGGCTTGTTGCACGACCATGGCGTGCCCACGTTTTGGGCGACGCTGGCTGTAAAATAGGCCTGGGACAAAAGGAACCGTCCCGCGCGTCACACGCGTCCCGCGCGTCACACGGTAAAGCCTAGCCAGCCACCGTTACCCAGCCTTGGAGCCGAAAGAGTAATCCTAGGTTTAAGCGTAGGCAGGGGAGGTAGCGAGCCGCAAGCGAAAGCTAAAGGTATTGAGCCCCGTAAGCCTAACTGGGAAGGCCGATGTGTTGGGACGCATAGCAGGCAACATTCCCTTCCCCGGGGTCGAAGACCGTGGCGAGCTACACACAATCATGCACTGTGAACGTGAGAGACCCTGACGCCCCTCCTAAAGGAGTATGTCAAAGCAAGTCCAACGACAAGGAGGAACCATTCACCACACTGGAGGTGGAAGACAAATGGAAACGAGATTTGCAAAGATAGCAGAGTGCGAATGTTGTTGTGAAGAGCCGGATGCCTTAATAGGGCACGTCCGGGTCTGTGAGAAGCAGGCGCAGTGATGCGCCTTGCTTACTCGACCGTGTTCGTGTTCGTCCCCATCCCTATGTTTCCTTCCCATGTTTCCCCCCATGTTTTCTTCTTCATGGTAGTTCTATTGGTAAGTGCTCTTATCGCTTGGCTGGTGTGGGAGAACGTTGCCCTTACTGTCGAGCGCATCGAGGTGCCGGTAGAGGCGTTGTCGCCGGAGTTCGACGGTTTTCGCATCGCCCAAGTGAGTGACTTGCATGGGCAACGCTTTGACCCGGCAGGGCGGGAAGCTCAGGTAATCATGAATGCGGGCGTGGACTTGATTGCCGTCACCGGGGATTTTGTGCATGGTAATCACATAGTGGGATTGCGACGCATACTTCCGTTTATGCGAAAATTGGTGAGCATAGCCCCTGTCTACGCGGTCAGCGGTAACCATGACCACTGGACGAACTGGCCGTACATCGCTGCAGGGCTCAAGGGAGTAGGGGTGACGGTGCTCGAAAACAGCCATGTCCGGATTAAGCGCGGCACTCAGGAGATTGTCCTAGCGGGTGTAAGTTGCCCCCACTCTAGGCACGGTAGTTTGGCTCAGGCGCTGCCGTTGCAGACCGTCGTGCCCGTCGTGCCCGTCGTGCTGTTGGTACATGCCGCGACTTGGTTTGAGCCTTGGCATAGAGTTAAGGCTCCAGCGGAGATAAAGCAGGTGGCGCTTACTCTAGCTGGGCACACTCACGGCGGACAGGTTAAGCTGCCGTTCCTAGGCGCGGTGACCACAGCCTCGGGGCATTTGTTCCCGCCTAAAAAGTATGTAGAGGGGTTGTCTAGGCAGGGCAATGGCTGGCTCTACATCAATCGTGGATTAGGACAGGGCGGACGGGCGTTTCGTTTCCTGTCCCGGCGCGAGATAACTATCATCACGTTGCGTAGGACGTCTGCGCCTGTTGGGTCTACTTGAGCGCGTGGACGCAGAAGAGCAAGAAGAGGAGGTGCGCTGGGGGCAAACTA
>QLUB01000112.1 GCA_018725205.1 candidate division NPL-UPA2 bacterium | reverse complement strand
AAAGGCTCCGTCCCTTTTGCTTCCCTTTTGCTTCTTTTGCTTCACGATGGCTTCTTGAATTCTAGGATGTCGCCGGGTTGGCAGTCGAGTGCGGCGCAAAGCTCTGCAAGGGTGGAGAAGCGAATGGCGCGCGCCTTGCCAGTCTTAAGGATCGACAAATTGGCGGGCGTAAGGCTCACTATCGCAGCTAGTTCGTTGGACGAGATTTTGCGCTTGGCCATGATTACATCTAAGTTGACAACAATAGGCATGGCGCTTCCTCCTAAACCGTTAGGTCGGCTTCGGTCTGCAGAGCGACACCTAGAGCGAACACATTTTTGACCACGCGCACTATCAGTCCTACAAAGACAGCGGGTATGGCCACCAACAGCCACGGCAAATAATAGCTTGCGGAAACTACACAGATAAAGGCCCCTACTATGCACGACCAAGAAATGCGCCGCAGTGACGTCACATTTTCCGCACAAAACATTTGCCGCTTGGCTACGCGCATCAGGAGCGAGAACAAGCTGTGCCATAGGATGGCCGCAGGGACAGCGCCTGCGTAAATTGTGGCAAGAAAAAGTCTGCGCGCCCCGTCTATATCGGCGCGCGAAAACCTGATGAACCAAGCTACCACCCACGGCGCGAACAAGACAACAGCCAGCAATGCCCCCGCAAGTAGCACGAGGCAGAGCTGGCTGAGCCAAACCGATTTGTCTACATCCCACACTCACAATACCCACTTCCCGGCAATCGCCCGATTTAGGGCCATTGTAGCATGGATGGGCATTGTTTAGCAATACATTTTTATCGCAAAACGATAATTACCGACTGCTTCATTTGTAAGCGCAGAACTGGCCACACATGCTGCAGCATTCTTCGGTGGAGGCGTTACGGGCAGAGCGCAGGCTCTTAGCGCGAACAGGGTCAAGTGCTAGGTCGATTTGCTTGTCCCACGCAAGTGCTTTGCGGGCGCGGGACATTTTGAGGTCCCACTCGCCTGCTCCCTGTACTCCTTTCGCGATATCGGCGGCGTGGGCGGCAATCCGTGCGGCGATAACGCCTTGGTGCACGTCCTCGGCGGCAGGCAGCCCCAAATGCTCAGCAGGCGTTACATAGCACAAAAAGTCGGCTCCATGGGCGGCGGCTAACGCTCCGCCGATGGCAGCCGTAATGTGGTCATAGCCCGGAGAAACGTCGGTAACCAGCGGGCCTAGCACATAGAGCGGCGCACCGTGGCAGATGGTTTTTGCCAACTGCATATTCGGCACTACTTGGTTTAGCGGCACATGCCCCGGTCCCTCGACCATCACTTGCACGTTAGCATCCCGCGCCCGACTAACCAATTGCCCTAGCACCATCAGCTCTGTCAATTGTGCGGTGTCAGTGGCGTCCGCTAGGCATCCCGGGCGCAGTCCATCGCCTAGGCTAAGCGTCACGTCTAACTCCTTGGCGATAGCGAGTAGCCTGTCATATTGCTCGTAGAGTGGGTTCTCTAGTTTGTGGTGGCGCATCCACGCCGCCATAAATGACCCGCCACGCGAAACAATGCCCATTACGCGGGGCCGCATGTCTAGCGCTGCCAATACTTCTCGTGTTACGCCGCAGTGAACGGTGATAAAGTCCGCGCCATCCCGGCAATGCTTTTCTATGCCAGCAAAGATATCGTCCACTGAAATCTGGGTTACGTTTTTCCCCTGCTGCGTGGCATCCACCAACACCTGATAAATAGGCACGGTGCCGACCATTACCGGGCAGTCAGCCAGTATTCTGCGCCGTATGCCGTCGATGTCGCCCCCAGTGCTCAGGTCCATAATTGAATGGGCACCCGCCTTAAGTGCCACCGCAAGTTTCTCCAGTTCGGGTGCCGTTTCCGGGTACGCTTGCGATGTGCCGAGGTTAGCGTTCACCTTTGTGGTTAGTCCTTTGCCGACCGCTAGCGCAGTACGGTCACTGCGGAGCTTGTTCCAAGGCAGTACCGCCTCGCCACTGGCGACTAAAGCCCGGAGCTCCTCCGGGCACATCTTTTCGTATGCAGCCGCTAACTCGATGGCGGGAGTGATGATGCCGCGACGTGCTGCTTCTAATTGAGTCATGTCCCTACCTCCTGCTAAAAACTAGATTGCGAATTTCTGCCGCCGCAAGACGCGGCGAAGCGGCTTTAAGAATCGCCGACGCCACACACAGTCCGTCCGCCCCGTGGTCTAGTATGGTCGCGGCGTTGCTTGCGTCAATGCCCCCGATCGCGCAGACGGGGATAGAGAGGTCGCCGACAATTCCGGCAAGGACTGTAAGCCCGATATGTGTCGCGTCGGCTTTCGTGGCAGTAGGAAACACAGCCCCCACGCCCACATAGTCTGCTCCCTGCTGCACCGCCAGCCTAGCTTCTGCGCGTGTTCTAGCGGAGACACCTACAATGCAGTGTTGCCCTAATATCTTCCTAGCCATATCCGCCGGCAAGTCGTCTGGCCCAAGATGCACGCCTGCGGCACCTAAAGCCTGCGCTATATCCACTCTGTCATTAATAATGAGAGGCACGTGGCAGGAAGTCGTGAGCGCAAGCATCTCTTTGCCCAACGCGCAAAACTCGCGCGCGTTTAGCGCTTTGGCTCGCAGTTGAACTATGCTGACGCCGCCTGCCAGCGCTTCCTGTACGAGCTGGAGCAACTCGACGCCTGCGATGCCGTAATCGGCAATCAGGTAGAGACTATAGTCGGTGGCGGCTTTATTCCACATGGACACGCCCGTGCTCCGCTACATCTCTCCCGCATAGGCGTGAAACCTCGTCTAGCAGCCCTGCGCGAAACGACCCAATCCCCTGATGCCCAGCTGCTGCGCGCTCACCCGCTAGGCCGAGGCATACCAATCCGCCTGCCGCAGCTAAGCTATAGTCGTCGGTAACAGCGCAAAACGCGCCGGTTAGCGCCGTAGCCATGCAACCTGTGCCTGTAATGCGGGTGAGCATGGGGTGTCCATTAGAGACACGGAGGAGCTGTCCCGCGTGCGCAATGGCGTCCACTGCGCCGGTGACAGCCACAACCGAACCGGTCATCTCAGCCAGGCGCGCTGCCACCCGAGCTGCGTTCCCCTCTGCTCCGCTGGCGTCAACGCCACGCGTGGTGCCAGCATTCCCCGCGAGCGCGCTAATCTCCGAGATATTGCCGCGAACTACGGCAAACTTAATCTCGCGGAGCAGGGCGCGGGCCGTCTCAGTGCGCAGCCTTGTGGCCCCCACACCCACGGGGTCTAAAATTACTGGTTTGCCTAGCCGATTAGCCTGCCGCCCCGCCAAGAACATGGCCTCGACCGTGCGGCTGTTAAGCGTGCCGATGTTAAGCACCAAAGCCGACGCGATTGCTGCCATATCCTCGACCTCGTCCTTGTCGTCGGCCATCACCGGCGCCCCGCCAATCGCCAATACAACGTTAGCGCAGTCGTTAACCGAGACATAGTTCGTGATCTGGTGCACTAACGGCCGTTCCGCACGTATCTTGTCAAGCAGCACGGCAAGATTCTGCGCTAAACTCTTATCGCTCACTGTCATGGTCTAAACCTGCCTTTCTGTAGAGATCATAGAAATGGTGTACAGGACCCACGCCGTGTCCGAGCGGAAACGCCTTCAGTATCGCGCCGCTGATATATGCTTTGGCCTCTCCCACAGCTTGAGCCATCTCCAAGCCGCGCGCCAGAAAAGCGGCGATGGCCGCACTAAGCGTACACCCTGTGCCGTGGGTGTGGCGCGTGACAATGCGCGGCGCAGCGAAGTGTTGGCACCTCTCGCCGTCAAACAGGACATCTACCGCGTCGCCAGCCAAGTGCCCGCCTTTGACAAGCACGGCGTGCGTTCCATAGACGTGGAGGGCCAAAGCCGCCCGCTCCATCGCCGCAACATCGGCGATGCGCTCGCCTAGCAGAGCTTCGGCCTCGGGGATGTTCGGGGTAATGAGCGTAGCCAGCGGAAAAAGCCTAGTCCGCAATGCCGCAATGGCCGCAGGCTCAATCAGCGCGTGCCCGCTCTTAGCGACCATTACCGGGTCGAGCACCACAAAACGAGGGGCGAATCGCTCGAGCGCAGCCGCGATAACCTCAATCGTTTCTACCTTGGAGACCATGCCAATCTTCACGGCGTGGACTGGGATGTCGCTAAACACGGCCTCGATTTGTGCAGAGATTATTGCCGGGGAAATATCCTGTACGGCGCTTACTCCGCAGGTGTTTTGCGCGGTTACGGCGGTGATGACGCTCATCCCGTAGACACCGAGCGCACTGAAGGTCTTTAAGTCTGCCTGTATACCTGCCCCGCCGCTAGAATCGGAACCAGCGATAGTTAGAGCTGTGCGCATACGGGTTTCACTCCCCTATTTTCTGCTTAAGCCAACCGTCCGAAAAACGAGCGGTCAGTAGATACCCTAGGACTGCTCCGGCAGAGCTGCTGGCCAAAAACGGCACTACAAAGAAGAGTGCGGCTACGTCGCGCCCGAGCAAGAACCTCGCAACAGGGAATGCTAAGAGCGCCCCTAAAATGCCCGTACCAAAGACTTCCCCGGCTACTGCCTTAAGGCCACAGCGAGTCCGAGCGTAAACTGCGCCTGCTAAAAACGCGCCAATCATACTGCCCGGGAAAGCTAGTGGCGAGCCTGTGCCCAAGATATTGCGCATAAGCGAGGTACTAAACGCCACCCCTACGGCCCACCACGGGCCGAGCAATACGCCAGCCACGACGTTAATGGCATGTTGGATTGGGAAAATGCGGGCTACCTCTAAGGGGAAAACGACGAGATGTGCAGTCGCTACGCCGATGGCAATAAGTAAGGCCGCGAGAGTGAGTTTTTTGGTGTGCATAAATACCCTCCTGAAAACAAAATCAACAGCACAGCCCGTAGGCTGTGCTGAATTAAGTCGCGCACACTTCCCTACGCTGGCATTACCCAGATCAGGTTAAGGGTCAGAGACTTAACGGGTCTCACTCTCAGCCGGCCACTCCGGCACCCCTAGTTTGACTATGCAGTTGTCTAGGCTGACTTTACCACAGGCTGGCGAAAACAGCAAGGACAGTCGTAAGCGTCAAATAGCCCCCACCTTGCCAAATGGCAAAGCAGGGGCTAGGGTAGTCAGCGGGGTCGATGTTAGGCAATCGCTCAAAAAGGTACTGCAAGTAGAAGAACGGGTTAAGGTGGTTTTCCTTGGCCGTTTCCACGATGCTATAGATAGTCGCGCTAGCCTTAGCCCCTTTAGGAGTATTTCCTCCAAGCAAAGCCTGGACGGCAAGCTCTTCGTTGAGTTTGTGGCACTGATTTACCTGTCTTACCTAAAAAA
>QLUB01000111.1 GCA_018725205.1 candidate division NPL-UPA2 bacterium | reverse complement strand
CATATCTATCCATAATGGAAAGTATAGAGCAGTTTTGGGTAGGTGTCAAGCAAACTGTTCGAACCCTTGTTTCATCTCCTCCTCATGCGCGTAGAGAGAGCTTCCTGAACATGCCGACACCAGGTGCTCGATATCCGCCTCCGTCGCCGTGAAAGGCAACATCACTTCGCGTGCGCCGTCTAGCACTTGCACAGACTGACCAATGCGCACGCGCAGTTCGATTCCTTGGCATGACCTAAGGCTCGGAACCCAGGCGGGGGGCATTAAGCGCATCAAGCTAGTCCATGTGCGGTTTAGTTCCTGGTCACGCTCCACTCGTCCCGCCCCCTTTCTGCTTACATTCATATGCCAAACTGTCCTAAACATGCCTAAGCAAAAAACACCTAGAAGTACTCAACCGTAACTTCTTTGCCGACCAGCTGGAGGTAGTGCGTGAGGTCCGAAATAAGCTGTCTGCGGGCGCTGACTTGGGACGAGGTATAGTCAAGATGAGCGGTGTTAACGGCAGTGCCGACCATAAAGTGGATATGAGTGGCCTGCATGAGCAGCAGGTTCGCCAAACGTGAGGCGCCGTCAGAACGCTTAAGCAGCGCGCTGTCCTCGAGGTCGTCTTGGGAAGCGGCAAAAGTGCGAATGATGGTCAGGGCTGCCGAAAGCGTGAGCAGGCCTTCGGTTACTAAGTCAATCTCCTTCATGTTGGCAATGGGAGGAATGGCGTCGTCCATGGTGTCTAGCTCGGTATCGAGTCGGAGGCCGCGCTCACGCGCCACCAATTGAGCTGTGCTTCCGCCGCAGATGACCTTACGTCCGCTGCCCGCTACAAACCGCCTGACTATCTCTGTGTCGCGCGAGCGGTCTTTGGGGGGTCCTGTTAGCACGTATACCGGTTCAGGCTCGCGTGCCCGAATGCCGAGAATCGTCGTGTCATCCCCTGGCTTGCCCACATAGAGATGCCGACAAGTGTGGTAAAGGGCGCTGACGATGGCCCGTAAGCTACTGTCCTGTTGCGTCGACTTAGAGACAAAGGCCGCCACGTTCGCCCACTGCCACCCCATGTTCAGGCTGGCTCCAACACCGGCGTGAATTACGCCGTCCGAGATCAAAAAAACCATGTCACCCGGAACAAGGCTAAAGAAGCTCTCTTTTACCCGCTTGCCGCCAATCATGCGCTCAACGCGTTCTATGTCCTGCAGTTTTCCCCTGCGAAAAACCATTGTCTCCGGACAGTCAAACTCCGCCAGATAACAATCACCCTGCGGCGAAAGTCGCAGCACATTAATGGTCGAGTAGGCAAGCCCCCGCCGTCGGCATACGGGGAGTGTGAGGGCAATCGTGGAGATGACTTCCTCGGTGTCAGCTCCATGCGCGAGCATAGATACAGCGATCTTCGCCGTCAGCGTAGAAAGGATGCTAGCTTGCACACCACTACCCAAACCGTCGGCCACAACAGCGATAAGTCCTTCCGGGGTGCGGGCGATCTGAACGTTATCGCCGCACAGTTCTTCGCCCCACTTATTGAGTTGGCGGTGGTAATACTCAAAGAAAAGGGTCACGATTTCTCACCCTGCACTACCCGCATCAGCTTAAGGAGCAGCATTTTACTTTCAGCCGTCGTTTCCCCCAGCAGGCTGGCAATATCTTGTGCTACCCGCATTTGTTTGTTGATAACCTCCTGCGCCTTGTCTACCGTCTCTTGCCTGAGCTTGTCGAGCGCCTTACCCTGTTCTTCCATTTCCGTGATATCGGAATAGATGCCCATGACTAAGTCACCGCCCCTAACGGGGATAACCGACAAAGCCGTAATCAGCGCCGGCACAGGAGAAAGTTTAAGCCCGCTAGAGGGTTCTCCCTTAGACAAGGCCGTGACAAAATGCTCCTCCGGCAGGAATTCACCCACACGCTTACCCTTAGCAAGGCTAGCGGGGACACCAAACATGCGCTCGGCGGCAGCATTCCACTCCTGCACACAGAGTTCTTTGTCAACCACGACAATGGCATTGGGGGTAGAAGCTAAGATTAAGTTAGACAATGACTCCGCTTTAGCCCGCATAAAGGGCAAACACATTTCCAGTTCTGCGCGGCCTAAGGCCACCGCGCTCGCCTTTTCGCGGCACGTGTGGTAGCCGCAAGCTCCGCAGTTGTATTCAAGCGCAGGCTCGGTCTTACCAAGCTGTCGCAACGCCTCAAGCACACTTTGCTCACTCGCTTGCGGGCGTTTGCCCTCAGGCAAATGCGAGCGTAACACCGCCCGCGCTTCATGTTCTGCCACCTCTTTAAGCTCAAGCAGCATCGCTCGCCTTTCCGCGAGCGACAGCTCCGGGCGGAAGGCCGCTGCTCCGCCTAGGCAGGAACCGCGACACGCAGACATCTCGACGATGCCCTTAGGCACTACTTCACCCTTTTCCACACGGGAGAGGAACTTCATAAGTTCCTCCATGCCGTCAAGCGCCAAGACGGGGACGTCAACCTGGCCGACCATCCCGCCTGTCAGGGGAAAGTGCATCAGGCCTTGTCCTGAGAAAGACTCATGCGCAGTAGCAAAGACAGAACCAGGCGGAGTTAGGCGTAGAAGCTCGGGGAAAGTTAAAGCCACGTCTACCTGTCCGGAACGCTCCGCTTCATGTTTCTTGGCCGCGCAGGGACCAATGAACACGACCCGACATCCGTAAGTCTGTTTTAGCCAAGCGGCGTGTGTCACCATGGGTGAAGATACCCCCGCCAGAAAGCGCGCTAGTTTAGGGAAAAACCGCTGCGTTAGTTTCACTGCGGCGGGGCAGGCTGTAGTCAGTACCCAGCCGTCGCGTCGCGCGAACTCAGCGTACGTTTTAGACACAGACAAGGCGCCCCAACTAGTGAGACTCACCCCCGCGAACCCTAAGTCAGCGAGTTTCGTCGACCACTGCTCTAGGCTGTGCGGCCCCAGTGCTGCGGAAGGTGCAAGGCTCACCCACACCGGGGTTGCCCCGCGCAGCAAATTGTGGACCACATGCTCGTCCCGTCGTATCTCCCTCGCCTTCTGCGGGCAAACGGCAAGGCATGCTCCGCAAGCAAGACAGTCTTCCTCCAAAATGGAGGCTTGCCCTTGTTTGATGGAAGTGGCTTTGACTTCGCAAGCCCGAATACACGCGTAGCAATTCTTACAGAGACCTTGTCTGACGCGAATGGCTCGCATCTAGGTTCACCTCCTCACCACATAGGTGCAAAACAGGTCTTCTACGTTTCCCTCAGTGACTCGCGGCAGAGGCTCCCCGTTAACGGCTACAGCCACGCCCTCTAGGCACCGATTCATGCAGAAGGCACCCTGCAATTCTACTCTGCCGCGCAACCCATGCCGCAGTATAGCCGCCTCAAAAGCTTCGGCAATCTTGTGCGCACCGCGCAGGTAACACGAGCTACCTACGCATACAGTGACAACTACCATTTTGCTCCCCTCCTAGGCCTAAAAGGCTGGCGCAAGCCAGCCCTTCGCTTATTGCTGTTTCTCTACCCTATGCTTATACTTACGCAGAATATCAGGCACGCGTTCAGCACTCATCTGGGAGATTGCCACCAGCCTCCGGCCGCCAGCAGCGAGGGACGAGCCGTAGGCGGCTATCCGCTATCCGCTTTCCAAAGTGCTAAGTGCCAAGTGCCGTCCACCATGCGCCATGTGCTATGTGCTATGTGCCACTCCCCATGCGCCATGTGCCACTCCCCATGCGCCATGTGCCATGTGCTATGTGCCACTCCCCATGCGCCATGCGCTCAGCTCCCCCTGTTCTCCTTGAGATAATACGACAACGCCAGTAGGCCGATGATGAGGTTCTCATAGCGCACTTCAACATGCCCCGGCAGGCTAAGCCGCACAGGCGCAAAATTCCAGATGGCCCGCACTCCGGCTTGCACCAATATGTCCGCAACACGCTGCGCCGCGTACGCGGGCACTGCCAGTACGGCGAGTTCGATGCTCGTATGCTTCACGACATCAAACATGCGGTCAATCGGCAGTATCCTTTGACCCGCGACCGTGAGGCCCACTTTACTGGGGTCGGCATCAAACATAACGGCAATGTTAAACCCGTGCTCGCGAAACCCTTCGTAGTTCGCAAGCGCCTGCCCTAAATGCCCGAGCCCCACAAGGGCGATGCGCTGGGGCCGGTCTGCGCCCAATATGGCTGTAACTTGCCGCGCTAGAGAATCGACTTCGTATCCGATACCGCGGCGGCCGAACTCGCCAAAATAAGCGAGGTCTTTGCGGATCTGAACCGAAGTAATGGCAAGCAGTCTGCCGAGTTCTTCCGAGGAGACCAGGTCTACGCCTGTGCTCTTAAGTCGCGCTAAGCACCTTAAATACAGCGGCAGCCTCTCAATCGTGGGGCGAGTGTTCCCAGCCATAGCCCTCCTCCTCCTCTTTAGTTACTCTTACTCGTCGTATGCGCCCGGAGTCTTACCTACAGAGGGGGCGACCGCTGCTCGCGACACAACCCCTAGGTTGTCCCGCAGCATCGACCCCAAGTTGCGGCTGCCAGTCTCTTCTAGCTTAAACAAAGCCGCCTCGGCAACCGCCTGCAGGTAATTGTTAAAAACGGTCGCGCCACAGTACTTTTTGTCGCCGGCGCGAATCCCGTCAATATGCGCAAGACCATACTCAGCCATCGCCAGTGCGCCTGCGACCAGGAAATGGGTATTGACATTGTTCTTGCCGACTAGGCCGCGCGCCACTTTAGCCGCACCGGTTCCGCCGTGCTGCGCGAAGGGAATGTAGCGCCCAAGCGCTCTATACAAAGCGGTTTGCACAACCAGAAGGCGCTGTATGTCCGGCGCGTGCTTTTGCCCCTGCTTGGCGGCATGTTCCATGCCAATCGGATAGGCTATGGCGTCCGCTCCCGTGTACCGAACAAAGGACACAACCTGCGCCGCGAACCGATCGAGTTCTGCCCCCGTCAGGCGACGGTAGTCGAGCGCTTGCCCGCCGGTGCCGGTCGCGCCAAACTCCGCCTCCACCATGATTTCGTGATTACCCACAATTTGGCGCACCGCTTCCGTGATATCGCGGGTCACAACAAAGTCAAGCACAGGCGGCAAAAGCTCGGTGTCAATCATGCCCCAAGCCGGCCGCACACGTTCGACCACGCGCAGGAAATCGCGCTTAAACGTAATATATTCTCTGCTCGTGAGGTAAAGGGTGTACAGCTTAAGGGTTGCTTCGTCAGGCGACGCCTCGTCACCGAATGCGGGCTGCATATGCGAGACGGCATGGCGCACACGTGCCTCGGTTATAGCTAGACTGTAGCCGTCTTGCTCTGCTTCTCCTTGCAGTAAAGCCCGGGCAAACACGGGCACCTTAAAATGATCCAGTGAAACCGCCACAAAGGGCGCGCCGTATTCTGTCGCGAAACGCGCGAGTTGTTCGGTTGCCAGTATAGCGCCGCGCACTACGTTAGTGTCAGGTGAATAGTGCTTGACACCGGCGAGGGGCACAATTTTCCCAGGGTCT